>JAGQZO010000131.1 GCA_020435515.1 Winogradskyella sp.
ACTTCAATCTGATGTTATCCAAACCACCATTCCTGTGCTTAGCTACTATGAACTCACCTTGTCCTTCGGTTGGTGAACGCTCTTCATCATCCCACTCATCTATCTTATAGTATTCTGGTCTGTAGATGAACGATACAATATCAGCATCTTGCTCAATAGCACCAGACTCACGTAAATCTGAAAGAAGAGGTCGCTTGCTACCACCACGAGTTTCAACAGCACGAGACAACTGAGACAAAGCAATAACAGGTACATTAAGCTCTTTTGCCAAGGCTTTAAGGTTACGAGAAATCATAGAAATTTCTTGTTCACGGTTACCCCCTTTTTGGCTTCCTCCAGCAGTCATCAATTGCAAATAATCTATCATAATCACCTTAATATCATATTGAGATGCTAATCGACGTGCTTTTGCTCTTAAATCGAAAATTGAAAGCGAAGGTGTATCATCAATAAACAAAGGTGCTTTTTCTAAAGTTTTCACCTTTACATTAAGTTGCTCCCATTCGTGTTTTTCTAATTTTCCTGTTCTTAATTTTTCAGAAGAAAGACCAGTTTCACTAGAAATTAAACGTGTAATAAGCTGAACAGAAGACATCTCTAATGAAAAGAAAGCTACAGCCTGATTAAAATCTACCGCAATATTTCTCGCCATTGTAAGCGTTAATGCTGTCTTACCCATACCAGGACGTGCCGCAACAATAATCAAATCACTTGGTTGCCAACCTGAGGTTAGTTTGTCTAACTTATCAAAACCCGTTGGTATACCACTTAAGCCATCTTTATTGGAAATTTCTTCGATTTTCTTTTTGGCTTGTATTACCAAGCTTTGAGCCGTTTCGGTAGATTTTTTTACGTTGCCTTGTGTAACTTCATAAAGTTTGGCTTCAGCATTATCTAAAAGGTCAAAAACATCTTTTGTCTCATCGTAAGCATCTTCAATAATTTCGTTAGAAATCTTAATTAAACTACGTTGAATAAACTTTTGAAGAATAATACGAGCATGAAATTCTATATGTGCTGAAGAGGATACACGTTGAGTTAAAGAAATAAGATAAAAATCCCCACCAACTAAATCTAATTTTTGATCTTTTTTTAGTTGAGCTGAAACAGTTAATAAGTCAATAGGTTCACTGCTTTCAAATAATTTGAAAATAGCTTCAAAGATGTATTTATGAGCATCTTTATAAAAAGCATCAGGACTTAAAATATCTATAACCTCATCAACACCCTTTTTATCAATCATCATTGCACCAAGCACAACTTCTTCTAAATCAATAGCTTGTGGCGGAATCTTTCCTTTCTCCAAGCTAATTATAGTGCTCTTATCGACTTTATATCCTTGTATTGGGTTGGGTTGTTTCATAAGTAGCAAAAGTAGTTAAATAGTATCGATGAACTGCGTTTCAACTCATTCGCAATCTCAACAGTTCATTAACAATCTAACTGTTAATAACTTTAATATATTGTTAATAGTGATAAAAAAAACCGAAGACTCAACTTCAGTTTTTTTTAGTTGCTTATGTATGTTGTATTTAGTCTTTATAGACTCCCATTTCTTCGTATTTAGCCATACGGTTTTTTACTAATTCTTTTGGTGATAAGTTTTTTAACTCTTCATAAGAACTTACTATTGCATCTCTTACCGCTAAAAATGTTTTTTCTCTATCTGTATGGGCACCACCTAAAGGTTCTTTAATTATTTGGTCTACAAGCTTCATACGTTTCATGTCTTTAGCTGTTAGCTTTAAAGCTTCTGCTGCTTGCTCCTTGTATTCCCAGCTTCTCCATAATATAGATGAGCATGATTCAGGGGAGATTACAGAATACCAAGTGTTTTCTAGCATCATTACCTTGTCGCCAACTCCAATTCCTAAAGCTCCTCCAGATGCTCCTTCACCTATTATTACCGTAATTATCGGAACTTTTAGACGGCACATTTCTAAAATATTTCTTGCTATAGCTTCGCCTTGTCCTCTTTCTTCAGCTTCTAAACCAGGATAAGCACCAGGTGTATCTATTAAAGTTACAACTGGGATACCAAACTTCTCTGCCGATTTCATTAAACGCAAAGCCTTACGGTAACCTTCAGGATTGGACATTCCGAAATTTCTATATTGTCTGGTCTTGGTATTATATCCTTTTTGCTGACCAATGAACATATACGTTTGGTCACCAATCTTACCTAAACCACCAATCATGGCTTTATCGTCCTTAACATTTCGATCACCATGTAGCTCTAAAAACGAGTCTCCGCAAAGCGCTCTTATGTGATCTAAAGTATAAGGTCTGTTGGGATGACGCGACAACTGAACTCGTTGCCAAGCAGTAAGGTTTTTATAAATCTCTTTTTTGGTTTCAGCTAGTTTTTTTTCAATCTGCTTACAGGTTTCAGTAACATCTACATCACTCTCCTTTCCAATAATTTGACATTTATCGAGCTGCTCTTCTAATTCTTTTATGGGTAATTCAAACTCTAAATATTCCATACAATTTGAAGTTAGTTTTTTGTTAGTTAAGTTTACAAACCTACGTATTCTTATTTACTTTTTATATAAAAAAGATTATAAAGTAGGTTCATTTTGACCTTGTTAATAAAATAAAAATTTGCAAAGTAAATATACAAACTTCAATTGTTAACAGGTATCTTTTTTCGTTTTCGTGTTTTACTGTTTTTTAATATAGCATCCAAGAGCACCATGGATATTATTAATGCTGCACCCAAATAAAATTGTGGTGACATCTTTTCGGTTTCAGGAAAAAGGAACAGCGCCAAAATTATACCATAAATTGGTTCTAAATTATAGGTTAAAATAACCGTAAAAGGACTTATGTATCTCATAACTTCTACTGCTCCTATAAATGCATAAGCTGTACATATTGAAGCCAAAATGAAAATATAAATCCAATCCGTTTTAGAAAGTGTGAAGAATTTCTCATTGAAATGAATCCCTGAAAAATGAATAAATAAGCTTAGAAAGATAACACCACTTATAAACTCATAAAATGAAATAACCGTTGCATTATAACGCTCAATAAATCGTCCGTTGATAACTGCAAATAAGGTAGAAAAAAGTGCGGATAACAATCCTAATACAATACCGGTGATGTACTTTAACTCGCTACTGGTGATTAAAAACACTCCTAAAATAACCACTAAACCAAAACCTATTTCATAAATCAAAATACGTCTTTTAAAGAAGATAGGTTCTATAAATGACGCAAAGAAAGCCCCAGATGAAAACATGGCCAATGCTATGGAAACATTTGATTGTTTTATAGACTCAAAAAAAGTAATCCAATGTAGAGCAATTATGACACCTGCTGCGGAAAACTTGAGGATTGTTTTTCTACTTACCTTAATATTAAGTTTAATGATTTTTATGTAAACAAACATTAATACCGCTGCAATTGACATTCTGTACCAAACAATTGCTGTAGCTCCCGCAGATATCTCTTTACCTAGAATTGCTGTAAAACCAGCTATAAAAACCAGGAAATGTAAATGAAGGTAATCCTTTAGTCTAGCGTTTGGCATTCTGTAGAAGGTATACAGCTAAAATACCAAATATTACATTAGGAAACCATACTGCAATAACTGGAGGGAAATTGGATTGTTCTGCCATAACACCAAATATTTTGTCGAAAAAGACATAAATCATAGCAATGGCAATACCAAATGCTAGGTTAACACCCATACCACCCCTACGCTTTACTGAAGATACTGCAACTGCAATAATGGTTAGTATAAATATGGAAACCGGTAAACTCCATTTTTTTAGTTTCACGACTTCATATCTACCAATATTTTGTGAGCCTCGCTTTTTTTCAGCTTTAATAAACTTGAGGAGTTCGCCATAAGATTTTGTTTCGGCAGCATATTCAACAGGTGTTAAATCCTCAAGCTCAAAAGGGAAAATCGTGTCTTTTCTTCGTTCTTTCTCTATGGTTTCCATACCATTTTCGAAAGTACGTTTAATGTATGATGTCAGTCTGTAATTACTATCTTTCTCTACGTACCTAATATTATCTGCAAAAATTTTATATTTTAATTTATTACCCTCAAAATGCTCGTAAGTAAAATTTTGTCCAACTTTTCGTTCTGGATTAAAACTACTTACATAGATATAATCGTTATCATTTATTTGCTGATATACATCTCTAGTTTTTTGTATGCTTTTATGCTTTTTTAGGTACTTATACTTAAATTCATTAAAACCTTGACTTGCAATTGGCGCTAAATACATCCCCAAAACTAAAGCAACTGCTGCTACAATAGTAGCACCTATTAAATAAGGTCTTAAAAATCTTGAAAATGAAACACCTGAACTAAGGAAAGCTACAATTTCTGTATTATTTGCTAGCTTAGACGTAAACCAGATGACTGATAAAAATAAAAATAAAGGAAATAATAGGTTAGCAAAATAAACCGTAAAATCTATATAGTATGCTGTAACCTCACCAAAAGGTGCTTCATTCTCAATAATTTTACCAACTTTTTCTGCCAAATCTACTGTAATTCCAATTGGAATGAACAATAGTAACATCATCAAAAATGTTAGCAAATAACGCTTTAGTATGTACCAATCTAAGATTTTCAACTACTATAATCTTTTATCCATTTGTTTAACCATTTTTTCTTTCCACACTTTAAAATCACCTTCAATGATGTGTTTTCTTGCTTCTCTTACCAACCATAAATAAAACCCTAAGTTATGGATTGTTGCGATTTGCTTGCCTAATAATTCATTAACAGAGAATAAGTGTTTAAGATATGCTTTACTATAGTCTGTATCTACAAAGGTGATGCCCATTTCATCAATAGGCGAAAAGTCATCAACCCATTTCTTGTTTTTTATGTTTATAGTACCATGTGCGGTAAACAGCATGCCATTTCTTGCATTTCGTGTTGGCATTACACAATCAAACATATCTACACCTAACGCAATATTCTCTAAAATATTGATTGGTGTCCCTACACCCATTAAATATCTTGGTTTGTCCTCTGGCAAAATATCACAAACAACCTCTGTCATAGCATACATTTCTTCGGCTGGCTCACCAACAGATAAACCACCTATTGCATTTCCTAGAGCTCCTGCATTAGCAATATATTCGGCTGACTGTATTCTTAAGTCTTTATAAGTACTACCTTGTACAATTGGGAAAAATGTCTGCTCGTAACCGTACTTAAACGGTACCTTTTGTAAATGCGTCATACAACGGTCTAACCAACGATGTGTCATATGCATTGATCGCTTTGCATAGTTATAATCACAAGGGTAAGGTGTACACTCATCAAACGCCATAATTATATCCGCACCAATAAAACGCTGAATTTCCATAACGTTTTCAGGTGTAAATACATGGGAACTACCATCTATGTGCGATTTAAACTTCACTCCCTCTTCCTTAATCTTTCTATTTGCTGATAAAGAATATACCTGATATCCACCTGAATCGGTTAGAATATTACGATCCCAATTCATAAATTTATGAAGCCCTCCTGCCTGTTCTAGAATTGGAGTTTGAGGCCTGAGATACAAATGGTAAGTGTTACCAAGAATGATATCTGGATTAATATCATTTTTTAATTCTCGCTGGTGTACACCTTTTACTGTACCAACTGTACCAACAGGCATAAAAATTGGTGTTTCAATAGTACCATGATCAGTCGTAATAACTCCTGCTCTTGCCTTAGTTTCTTTATCTTTTGCTAAGCAATTAAATTTCATAAAAGTAAGTCTGGTGGCAAATATAATTAACTCAAATACATTGGAGTCTTAATTAAATTCAAAAATTGTTAGCAATTCTTCAAAATCGTTAATAAGTGGCACTACTCGACTTTTGAATGCGACTTATAAAAAGTTATTTTTGCAGCATTAATTTAAGCTCATAAAACATGTCTAATATTCAACAATTAGAAGATTTAACTACTCAGGTTCGTAGAGATATTCTACGCATGGTTCACAAAGTAGATTCTGGTCATCCAGGCGGATCACTAGGTTGCGCAGAATTTTTTGTTTGTCTCTACAATGAAATCATGGAAACCAAAGATGGTTTTAATATGGATGGTATTGGAGAAGATTTATTTTTCTTATCAAACGGCCACATTTCACCAGTATATTACAGTGTGCTTGCTAGAGCTGGTTATTTTCCAGTTGATGAATTAAATACATTCAGATTAATAGACTCAAGATTACAAGGTCACCCTACAACTCATGAAGGCTTACCTGGTATTAGAATTGCATCTGGTTCTTTAGGACAAGGAATGTCAGTAGCTATTGGTGCTGCTGAAACCAAAAAATTAAATAAAGACAACCATCTTGTTTATAGCCTTCATGGTGATGGTGAATTACAAGAAGGACAAAACTGGGAGGCAATAATGTATGCTGCCGGAAACAAAATAGACAATCTTATAGCTACAGTAGATTTAAATGGTCAGCAAATTGATGGTTCTACAGACAACGTTTTACCAATGGGTAACATTAAAGCAAAATTTGAAGCTTTTGGTTGGTTGGTTCTTGAAATAGAAGAGGGCAATAAGGTTGAAGCCGTACTTAAAGGCATGAAAAAAGCCAAATCCTTAACAGGAAATGGCAAACCTGTATGCGTATTGCTAAAAACTGTTATGGGCAACGGTGTAGATTTTATGATGCATACACACGCATGGCATGGTAAAGCGCCAAACGATGAGCAATTAGCAAGCGGATTAGCCCAAAACGCAGAAACTTTAGGAGACTATTAATCAGCAATCAAAACACAGAATGAAAACATATATAAACACAGGAAATAAAGATACTCGCTCTGGTTTTGGAGCTGGATTAACAGAGTTAGGACAAACCAATGAAAATGTTGTAGCACTCTGTGCAGATCTAACAGGTTCACTTAAAATGGATGAGTTTAAGGCCAATCATCCTGAGCGTTTCTTCCAAGTTGGTATAGCAGAAGCAAACATGATTGGCATGGCTGCTGGTATGACTATAGGAGGTAAAATTCCTTTTACTGGTACATTTGCAAATTTCTCAACAGGTAGAGTTTACGACCAAATACGCCAGAGTGTAGCTTATTCTCATAAAAATGTAAAAATCTGTGCTTCACATGCTGGAGTTACACTAGGTGAAGATGGTGCTACACATCAAATTCTGGAAGACATTGGGTTGATGAAGATGCTACCAGGAATGACAGTTATCAATACTTGCGATTATAACCAAACAAAGGCTGCAACTTTAGCGATTGCTAAGCATTACGGCCCTGTGTATTTAAGATTTGGTCGTCCTAAAGTACCTAATTTCACACCTGAAAATGGTGAATTTGAAATCGGTAAGGCAATAAAGTTAACTGAAGGAAGTGATGTAACCATAGTAGCTACTGGTCACTTAGTTTGGGAAGCACTTGAAGCAGCTAAGGAACTTAACGAAAATGGTATAGTGGCCGAAGTGATAAATATACATACCATAAAACCACTTGACGATAAAGCTATCTTAGACTCTGTGTCTAAAACAGGATGTATTGTTACTGCCGAAGAACACAACTTTCTAGGTGGACTTGGAGAAAGTGTTGCAAGAGTTTTAGCACTTAACAAACCAACACCTCAGGAGTTTGTTGCCACTAAAGACACCTTTGGAGAATCTGGCACTCCTGAACAATTGATGGATAAGTATGGTTTAAATAGTTCTGCTATAATTGAAGCCGTAAAAAAAGTCTTAAAAAGAAAATAACTTCATTTTGGCAACGTTTTTGATATTAGATACCTAATCTTAAAAACGAACATTATGAAAAATTTGAAAAAAGCAACATTTTTTGCTGTTATTCTTGCATTTATTGGACTAAATGCTAATGCCCAAAAAGGAAGTTCCTTTGGTTTTAAAGGTGGCTTAAATTACAGTGCTAATGGCGATTATTTTGAGTCCATTGGAGATAATGCTAAAAATCCTGATCGAAACATTGGTTATCACATAGGGCTTTTCGGAAAAATTGGGAATCAGTTATACTTTAGACCAGAATTAGTTTATACTGCTACTAAAAGCGATTACGACAGTAATGCATTTAATGTTAAGAAAATTGATGCTCCTCTTTTAGTTGGTATTAAAGTCTTAGGTCCTTTGAGTGTTTTCGGTGGCCCTTCACTTCAATATATTTTAGACACTGATTTTGAAGGTATCGATATTGATAATATCGAAGACGATTTCTCTGTAGGTTTAAATTTTGGTATTGGTCTTAATTTTAATAAAATTGGAATAGACTTAAGATATGAACGCGGCTTTAATGAGAATGAAGCATCCTTTATTAACAATAACATTACTACAGATTTAAGCAGAATTGACACAAGACCAGATCAATTGATACTTAGCTTATCTATTGCATTATAATATCAAAACTTTATAAAGTAAAAAATTCCGCTCAAGAGCGGAATTTTTTACTTTATTTTTCATTCGTAAGACGGATTAACCTTCCTCTTCGTCATTGTAATTAATAGAAATGTCTTCTTGAAGATAGTCGGGTGTACCATTGTTATCAGAATCAACCATTATCAAAGTATTGATGATGTAACTAGAGTTTTCTGGATTCAACTCTATACCCACCAATAATTCATTACTTGCAGCGTTGTTATCATAAAAATCTTGTGCATCTTCTTCTGATGAAAATGGCATCATGTCATTATCTTCCAAATAGGTCTTTGTCATTAATTCATCTAGGGTATTAACACCATCATTATCATCATCTACATCTACGTAGTTGGGTGCTAAATCCTCGTCTGTATCGTCGTCTAAAACGTCCAAGTTAGCATCAAAATCTTCAATATAAGAAGGTATACCGTCGCCATCATGATCCACCTCTTCATATTGCAACAATTCAAACTTAAAAATCAGATTAGAATAAGCAGATAATGTACCCGAAGCTGTCCCAGAAAAATATGCCAAACCTGAGGGTAAAAACATCATTCCTAAACCATAATTATTATATTCTACAATACCATTGTTAAATGCAAAATCAATTGAAGTTGAAAATTGTGGCAAAATTAATTGCCAACCTCGTATAACACCTCCAGTAAATCCTACACCTTGCATTAAAAGATCCACAGGTGTTACCACACCGTCAAAAGTAACTCCTGTCTCTACTAAAAATCCTTCATACCTTACCCTAACTTGATCTGTAAATCTTGGTGATTCACCACCTCCTTGGTTAAGTCTTAAAACGTAATACTCATAATCTGTTTCTTCGTAAGTTGTAGTATGTGTTTCAACAGCATCAATTAACAACGTATGACCTGCAGGCACATCTTCACCTTCTGCAAGTTCTGTAATAACTATATCTGAATACTTATGATTCGTACCTGTCAGAAAAAAATCTGAATTATAATAATGACTAGAAAGGTAATCAATTAAAGAATCGCTATCGGCTTCTTGTTGTTCGCCTCTATCCCTAACCTCAATATTTGGTACAGTAATATCATCATCTTTACAAGAAGTCATAAAAACTGATATAAATACTAAGTAAACTATAAAATTTATTGATTTCATATTCTAATTAATTATTTTGATAAGATTAACCACAAATCTAATCAAGTGTTCATTATTGCTTTAATATGTGGTGCAAGATACATTAAATTAATATTTTTATGCCAAAAGGTTAACGTAGATTTTAGTTAAAAATATATGCGAATTGATAAATATCTTTGGTGTGTACGTTATTATAAAACGCGAAGTTTAGCAACGCAAGCCTGCAAAAAAGGCCAGATAAAGATAAATGGCACCGTAGCAAAGCCATCTAGAGAGGTTTACCCTACTGATGAAATAGAGTTAAGAAAAGATCAAATTACTTATCAGCTAACAATTAACGATTTGCCACCCAATCGTGTGGGAGCAAAACTTGTGGATATTTACAGAACTGATACAACTCCTAAGGAAGCTTTTGCTGCTAAAGAACTTTTAAAACATAGTAAAGATTACTATCGCAAAAAAGGAACTGGAAGACCTACTAAAAAAGATAGAAGAGATATAGACAGTTTTTACGATGATGATGAAGAATAAATTTGACAAAGCATATTGGGACAACAGATACAATGACAATAAAACCGGATGGAATATTGGTTACGCATCACCACCCATAAAAGAATATATTCTACAATTAAAAGATAGGTCTTCAAAAATTTTAATTCCAGGTGCTGGAAATAGTTTTGAAGCTGAATTACTTTGGGATAAGGGATTTAACAATGTTTTTGTTTTAGATATTGCGAAACAACCATTAGAAAACTTAAAAAATAGGGTTCAAGATTTTCCAAATGAACAATTATTGCATCAAGATTTTTTTGAGCTTAATAATAAATTCGACCTAATCGTTGAACAAACTTTCTTTTGTGCATTAAATATTGATTTGAGAAAACAATATGTAGAAAAAATGTTTCAACTACTAAAACCTAATGGCAAGTTAGTAGGCTTGTTATTTGACTTCCCTTTAACGGAATCTGGCCCACCTTTTGGAGGTAGCTTAGTTGAATATGAAGATCTCTTCAGTAAATATTTTAAAATTAAAACACTTGAGCGCGCAACAAATTCTATAAAAGAAAGGCAAGGTAAAGAACTGTTTTTTATCTTTGAGCGACTGTAATTAAGTTTACTGATAGATTGTTAGAAATTCTAATTAAAACCTAAGCAACATACCATGGCACTTACAAAAAATACCATTTTAAGCCATAAAGAAATTGAGCATAAAATAAGACGTATTGCTTATCAGATTTACGAAAGCAATGTAAACGAATCAGAGATTGTAATTGCTGGTATTGAAAGTAATGGTTATATATTGGCAAAAAAAATCAAGTCACAACTCGATAAGATTTCAGATATTAAATCTACACTTTGTAAGGTTATCGTTGATAAAGAAAAACCAACAAATCCAATTTCAACATCAATTAAGAGTGAAGATTACACTGATAAATCAATAGTCTTGATTGACGATGTTTTAAACTCAGGCAGCACATTGATTTATGGTATTAAACACTTTTTGGATGTGCCACTTAAGAAATTCAAAACAGCAGTCTTGGTCAATAGAAACCACAAAAAATTTCCTGTAAAAGCTGACTTTAAAGGCATATCCTTATCTACCTCTCTTTTTGAGCATGTACATGTTAACCTTTCTAAACAACCGTACGAAGCTTATTTAGATTAAGGACATTAAAATTTCTTCCACAATATCTTTCTGAGATTTAAAATCTGTGGTAATAATATGATGAGCCTGATTGTAATATTGTGTACGCTCAAAAAGATGCTTACCAATAAATTCTGTAAGTTCCTCTGCTGTTTTTAAGTGACTAATTATAGGTCTACTTTCTTTTTCTTTGAGCAATCTTTCAACCAAAAGTGGTATAGATAATTTTAGATAAAACAATCTAACTCTTGATCGGCTAAAAAGTAAATTGAGATTATTACCATAACAAGGTGTTCCGCCACCTAATGCTAAGACAATATCTTCATCAGAGCTTAAAATTTCATTCAAATAAAATGACTCTTTTTTTCTAAAATATATCTCACCTTTATTTCTAAATAAGTCAGTAATTATACTACTTTCTTTTTCTGAAATATAATCATCTAAGTCTAAAAAACTATAATTCAATATAGTAGCTAAATTCTTACCAATTGTAGTTTTGCCAGAACCCATATAACCCATTAAAACAACTATCATAAGACTTAAATAATTAAAATTTAGGTATCAAACTTAATCAAAACAAAAAAACAAAAATTTAAGTAGAAAAAGTATTGTTTTATTAATTAAACATTTTATATTTGCACCCTCATTTAAGAGAACATTTCAATGACCGGGTAGCTCAGCTGGTAGAGCATAACACTTTTAATGTTAGGGTCCTGGGTTCGAACCCCAGCCCGGTCACAATAGTTAAGCTAAAATGCTTAACTTTTTTTTTATATTTACTTTACTTTTTTGCGCACGTGGCGGAATTGGTA
>JAGQZO010000132.1 GCA_020435515.1 Winogradskyella sp.
GAGTATGAAGTTCGTGTTTCTGTTTTGGGACACATGCAACGAGGTGGAAGCCCGTCGTGTTTCGATCGTGTTTTAGCAAGTAGAATGGGTGTAAAAGCAGTTGAAAGTCTTATCACAGGAAAAAGCAATTATATGGTTGGTCTTAAAAATGATATTATGGATTTAACACCATTTGACCAAGCAGTAAAAGGAAAATCAAAAATTAACATGGAACTACTTAGGGTTTCAGATATAATGACAATTTAAAAACAAGAGAAAAATGTCAAACTTAAAATTAGGAATCAACGGATTCGGTAGAATAGGAAGAATAGTTTTTAGAGCAACAATCAAGCGTCCAGATGTAGATGTAGTTGCAATAAATGATTTATTAGATGTTGACCATCTAGCATATTTATTAAAATACGACTCTGTTCATGGTCGTTTTGATGGCACTGTAGAAGTAAAGGATGGCCATTTAGTAGTAGATGGAAAAACCGTTAGAGTAACCGCAGAACGTGATCCAAAAAACTTAAAATGGGATGAAGTAGGAACAGATGTTGTAGCAGAATGTACAGGTATTTTCACAACTTTAGAAACAGCTCAATATCATATTGATGCCGGAGCAAAGAAAGTGGTAATTTCTGCGCCAAGTAAAGATGCACCTATGTTCGTTATGGGAGTTAACGATAATGAGTTAACTGCAAATCATAAAATTGTTTCTAATGCATCTTGTACAACCAACTGTTTAGCTCCATTAGCTAAAGTTGTAGATGACAATTTTGGTATCGAAGAAGCTTTAATGACAACTGTCCATGCTACAACTGCTACGCAATTAACGGTAGATGGACCTTCACGAAAAGATTTTAGAGGAGGAAGAAGTGCATTGTTGAATATTATACCAGCATCTACTGGTGCTGCAAAAGCTGTAGGTAAAGTGATCCCAAAGTTAGACGGAAAACTTACTGGTATGGCGTTTAGAGTGCCAACAGCTGATGTTTCTGTAGTTGATTTAACGGTAAAAACCAAAAAAGAAACTTCGCTTGAAGAAATTAAAGCTGCATTTAAAAAGGCTTCAGAAGGTTCTATGAAAGGTGTTTTAGGTTACACCGATGAATTAGTAGTGTCTCAAGATTTTGTTAGCGATGAGCGTACAAGTATTTTTGATGCAGATGCTTGCATAGAGTTAAATTCGACTTTTTTTAAATTAGTATCTTGGTACGATAATGAGTTTGGTTATTCAAATAAACTGGTTGACTTAGCTCAAAAGGTAAATAGTCTTTAATTTATAACATAAATTCTAAGTTCCGTAGGATTATGTTTTTAACATAGGCTACGGAATTTTTAGTATATAATCATTATGATTTTAATAACAGATGGAGGTTCTACAAAATGCGATTGGATTGCTATAGACAAAAATGGTAAGCAAGCAGTAGACAAAATAAGAACCAAAGGTTTAAACCCTGCAATCGTTGCAGAAAAGAAACTAAGAAAGACAATTAAAGGTAGCGAAGAGCTTATGTCAATAGCTAATGAGGTAACTCACGTTTACTTTTATGGTGCTGGTTGTGGTACTGAAAAACCTAGACTTTTACTAAAAGAAATTCTTGAGTTTTTTTTCCCAAAGGCTCTAGTTGAAGTTAAAGAAGATACTTATGCAGCTGTAAGGGCTTGCATCAATTCTAATGACGAAGCAGCCGTAGTATGTATTTTGGGTACAGGTTCTAACTGTAGTTACTTTGATGGTAAAGATTTGCACCAACGCGTTTCTAGCCTTGGATTTATATTAATGGATGATGCTAGTGGAAACTACTTCGGAAAGCAATTGATAAGGGATTACTACTTCAATAAAATGCCGGATACCATAAGAGTTGCATTTGCACATAAGCATAATCTTGATGCAGACTTTATAAAGTACAATTTGTACAAGCAGACCAATCCTAGTGCTTATTTGGCAGAGCATGCTGAATTTATGTTTATAAACAAGGATTCTGAATATGTTAAGAACTTGATTGTAAAAGGAGTTAGGTTATTTGCTGAAAACATGATTCTTCAATTTAAAAAAGAATTGAACGATGGAGTTCCAGTTCATTTTGCTGGTTCAATAGCTTATTTCGGCCAAGAAGAGATAAAACAAGTCGCTGAAGAACTTGGTTTTAAAGTTGGTAACTTTGTAAGACGACCAATAGAAGGGTTGGTAGATTACCACGTTAACAATTTATAAATGGAAATTGCTTTAATTGCCCATGATGGGAAAAAAGCGGAAATGGTTCAGTTCTTAAATGAGCATTCCGAAATCTTGCATCAAAAGAAAATCACTTTAATATCTACTGGTACCACAGGAGAAAAAGTTAAGAAAGCAGGTTTTGAAGTCAATGCACTTTTATCAGGCCCTTTGGGAGGTGATGCACAGATAGCTGCTAGAGTTGCGGAAGGTTTGTGTCATATGGTTTTGTTCTTTAGAGATCCTTTGGACAAACATCCTCACGAACCCGATATTTTAATGTTGATGCGTTTGTGTGATGTTCATAATATCCCACTAGCTACAAATCCAGCCACGGCGGAATTATTAATCAAAGCGGTATAAAAAGGTTGTTCATTTTGTGTTGATAAATCTGAAAATCCCTATTGTAAAACTTATATTTTGGTTATATCTTTGTAACATATTTAAAAACGAAACGCAACTATGTTCGAATTTGATCAATATTTAGGATTTTTAGCATTTTTAACCATTTTAACAATAGGATTTTGGTTAATGATTTTTCTCTTAACTTTTGTAATTCCTTACTGGGTATTTGGTTCTGCCATCGAACGTTTCAAAGAAATAAAAGAAGAAAAGAAAGCTGCAAGAGAGAGTATGACTCACTAGTAGTATTGAAAACACATAAAAAAAGAGCGCAATTTGCGCTCTTTTTTTGTGGATTAAATTTTAATCTTAAACCTGTAACACTCCCAAATTAAAAGGTTTTTCAATAGGTGAGTGGTTAGCTGCTTCAATGCCCATACTAATCCATGTTCTTGTATCTAAAGGATCTATAATGGCATCAGTCCAAAGTCTTGCAGCGGCATAATATGGTGATACTTGGTTATCGTACCTAGATTTGATTTTATTAAATAGTTCCTCTTCTTTTTCCTTGGTAATGGTTTCACCTTTCTTTTTTAAAGATTCGGTTTCAATCTGAAGTAAAACCTTAGCCGCAGATTTACCACTCATTACGGCGAGTTCAGCACTTGGCCAGGCTACAATTAATCTTGGGTCATAAGCTTTTCCGCACATAGCATAATTGCCAGCTCCATAACTATTACCAATAACAATAGTGAACTTTGGCACTACAGAATTACTAACGGCATTTACCATTTTGGCTCCATCTTTAATTATACCGCTATGTTCTGACTTGCTTCCAACCATAAATCCAGTTACGTCTTGTAAAAACACTAATGGAATCTTTTTTTGATTACAATTGGCGATAAACCGAGTAGCCTTATCAGCTGAGTCGTTATAAATCACACCACCAAATTGCATTTCGCTGGGCTTCGTTTTTGCTCCTTTGGTTTTTACAATTTGTCTTTGATTGGCAACAATGCCCACAGCCCAACCATCAATACGTGCATATCCTGTGATTATAGTTTGGCCGTATCCTGCTTTGTATTCTTCAAATTCAGAATTGTCAACTAAACGCTTAATAATTTCATTCATATCGTATTGGTCAGCTCTACTTTCAGGCAAAATACCATAGATGTCTTCTGGATTTTCTGCTGGTTTAGATGGTTTAACTCTATTAAAACCAGCTTTATCAAAATCACCGATTTTATCTACAATATTTTTTATGGTATCTAAAGCATCTTTATCATCTTTAGCCTTATAATCGGTAACACCAGAGATTTCACAATGGGTTGTAGCTCCACCAAGCGTTTCGTTGTCAATAGTTTCTCCTATTGCAGCTTTTACTAAATAGCTTCCGGCTAAAAATATACTTCCCGTTTTATCCACAATTAGAGCTTCATCGCTCATAATAGGGAGGTAAGCACCACCAGCAACACAACTTCCCATAACTGCTGCAATCTGTGTAATTCCCATACTGCTCATTACGGCATTATTTCTAAAAATTCGCCCAAAATGTTCTTTATCTGGAAAAATTTCATCTTGCATCGGCAAAAATACACCAGCACTATCAACAAGGTAAATAATAGGTAGTTTATTCTCTATGGCAATTTCTTGTGCTCTTAGGTTCTTTTTTCCTGTAATCGGAAACCAAGCACCAGCTTTAACAGTAGCATCATTTGCGACAACAATACATTGTTTGCCTTTTATATAGCCGATTTTAACAACTACACCGCCAGAAGGACAACCACCATATTCAGGATACATATTCTCACCAGCAAAAGCACCAATTTCAATCGATTTAGATTTAGGATCCAATAAATAATTGATACGCTCTCTGGCTGTCATTTTTCCTTTGCTGTGATGCTTTTCGATACTTTTTTCGCCACCACCAAGCTTCACTTTTGCCAATCGTTTCTTTAGTTCTGAGAGTTGTAATTTATTATAGTCTTCGTTCTTGTTGAATTTTATATCCATTTATAAAAATTGTAATTTACTTGTTTTAGGTATTCTGAATTTTCTATGTCACGAATTTACAAAACAATAATGTTTTAAAAATGAACTCTTGTTCTACAAATAGTAAATAATATAATAATTGATTCTTAAACATCATTATATCAACAAATCATAATTATATAATGCATTTTATCGATAAAATTTGCTTTTAAACGATATGCTTCATATACTTGTATTGTTAACTGCTAAACATTTTATAATCCACAATATAAATTGAGTGTTATATCGATACTTGATATTCTTGCTCAAAATCAATCTAAATCTAATAAACTTAACCAATTATGATACCTATTAAACAGCGATTAATCTTATTTACATTTATCTTAACCATATTTAGCCCAACATTTGCTCAGGAAGAAATACCTCTTCCAAAAGGGTTTACAGACAATGAAAGATCTATTGTATCAAACTATCAATTTAAAAGCACTTTTGTTACCCAAGCTCCAACAGGGTCTGTAAGAACAGCAGCAGAGTGGGAAGAAGTTGAATACTTGGTAATACGTTGGACCTCAAACTTTCAAAATATTTTGCGTCAGATTGTTGAAGTGGGTGTGTCTGAATGCAAAGTCATTATTGCTACTCAAGATCAAGCAAGTGTGTCAAGTTATTTAACCTCTAATGGTGTAGATCTTACTAATGTTTCCTTTTTAAATGTTCCATCTAATACGATTTGGATAAGAGATTATGCTGGTAATACAATTTATTCAAATGATGTAGGTGAGCGAGCTTTAGTCGATTGGATTTACAACCGACCAAGACCTTTTGATGATGCCATGCCAGTATCGCACGCTAGTATGTTGAGTGTTCCGATTTACGAAACTACTTCTGGCACTAATGATCTGGTGAACACAGGAGGTAACTTTATGTCTGATGGACTTGGTAATGCTTTTGCTTCTGAGCTTATTCTCGAGGAAAATGAACCAGGAAACCCGTATGGTGTAACAGCTAAAACTGAAAGCGAAATAGATAATATCATGCAGAGCTATATGGGAATTAATAACTACATAAAAATGCCAATATTGCCATATGATGGTATTCATCATATAGATATGCACATGAAGCTACTAGATGAAGAAACATTGCTGGTTAGTAGATATCCTACTGGTGTGGCAGATGGTCCTCAAATCGAAGCTAACATTCAATATGTGCTAAACAATTTTCAATCTCCCTTCGGTACTCCATACAAGGTAGAATGGATTGATGCACCACCAAGTACTTCTGGACTTTATCCAGACACAGGTGGGTATTATCGTACATTTAGCAACTCATTAATTTTAAATAAATCGATAATAGTACCAATATATAGACCTGAAGTTGATGGACCAGCTTTAGCTAAGTATCAAGAACTAATGCCTGGATATAATGTGGTTGGTATTGATGTGGATAATTCTGGAGAGAATCTAATTTCATTAAGTGGAGCTATTCACTGTATAACACATACTATTGGTGTGGCTGATCCTTTGTGGATAGTTCATCAGCCTGTGGATAATGTCTCTATGGGTTCAACGGTGACTATAAATGCTATGATTAAGCATATCTCAGGAATTAGTACTGCCAAAGTATTCTGGAGAGAAGAGGGTACAACTACTTTTAATGAAGCTGTAATGAACTATGTTAGTGGAGATGACTGGACGGTAAACCTTCCTTCTGCTGCTGGTACAACAAATATAGATTATTATATTGAAGCTGAATCGGTATCAGGCAAACAACTTACCAGACCTCTAGTAGCACCATTAGGATATTGGACCACTACTGTAAATACTTTATCTTTAGATGAATTGTTGTTGAATAATATTTCTTCACCCTATCCTAACCCAACACATGATGAAGTAACTTTTAATTTAAAAAATATCCAAGAGCCTTTATCAGTAACTATATATAACGATTTAGGACAACGTTTATTTGTTAAAGACATAGACAGCGGACAGGGAGTATTAAACTTCACCTTAGATACTCAGTGGTATGGAGTCTTGCACTTTGTTTTTCAAGGTAGATCGGGAAAAGTGAGTAGAAAGGTCGTCAAGTTATAAAAGAATATTTTGTGTTCAATAAAAGTGTCTTCGGACACTTTTTTTGTTAATTTACATTAAAGTGTATTACATGGAATTATTTTCCTTGGAAAATAAATATATATTGCTTAGCTTTGTACTTTCAAAAACAAGTATGATGAAAAAAATATTAGCATTTGCAGGGAGTAACAGCAGTACATCTATTAATAAACAGTTGGTAACGTATGCTTCTAGTTTAGTTGAAAACGTAAAAGTGAATATTTTAGACCTTAATGATTATGAAATGTCAATTTACAGTTCTGATAGAGAAAAAAATTCTGGCCACCCTCAACAAGCCATTGACTTCGTAGAGCAAATAAAGAATTCAGATGGGATTATAATTTCATTAGCCGAATATAATGGAGCATACTCTGGTGCTTTTAAAAACATTTTTGATTGGGTATCGCGAGTAGAGCAAAAAACATTTTTTGGTAAGCCAATGCTATTAATGGCAACTTCCCCAGGACAAAGGGGAGGACTTTCTGTTTTAGGCATGGCTTCTGATCGTTTTCCTAGGCACGATGCTAATATTGTTGGAAAATTTTCTTTGCCAGATTTTCATAAAAATTTTTCAGACGGAAAAATTATTAATGAGGAACTGAACAAGAAACTAGTAGAAGAAGTGAAACAATTTAGTGAAAGTTTATAAACGATGATGATTCAGCAAAAAGATAATGGTAAAAGAGGTGAGTTCTATCTTGAAATTGATACCAAAATAATGGCGAGTATGACCTATAGCTACGCTGGGGAAGATAAAATAATTATTGATCATACAGATGTTGATGAATCTTTGAAAGGACAAGGTGTTGGGTACAAGTTGGTAGAGGCATCTGTAGATTTTGCGCGTAAGAACAATATTAAAATCATGCCTTTGTGTCCATTTGCCAATTCGGTTTTTAAGAAACGAAGTGAGTATAAAGATGTGTTGCTCTAAATTAAGCTAGTTTATAAATTGTATTCTATTACTATGGGAGATATAGCAAACGATGTTAATTCAAAGTTTAAGGATAATAAAACCAAAGCCTTAATAAATATTTTGTATACAGCCAATTGGATTACAGCAAAACAAAATGCATTTTTTGCAGGCTTTGGAATTTCTCCACAGCAATATAATATCCTAAGAATACTTAGAGGGGCAAATAAACCTCTCTCTATGCAGGTCGTAAAAGACCGAATGATAGAGCGTGCGCCTAATGCCACAAGACTTACGGATAAGTTATGCGCTAAAGAATTAATAGAGCGCATACCATGCGACAATGATAGAAGAGTGGTTCATATTCAAATAACTAAAAAGGGATTAGAATTATTAGAAGAAATTTCGGATGATTTTAATGATGAATGGTTAGGAGAAATTACAGAAAAAGAGGCAGAACAATTAAGCAATTTATTAGATAAATTAAGATAACTAAATAAGAAAGGAAAATAAAATGAAAACAATAATTCATAAAGCAGAAGATAGAGGTTTTGCTAACCATGGATGGTTACAAGCCAACCATTCATTTAGTTTTGCGGGTTGGTACAACCCAGAAAAAGTTCACTTTGGTGCACTCAGGGTATTAAATGATGATATTATAGCACCAAAAATGGGTTTTGGTACGCATCCTCATGATAATATGGAAATCATAACCATTCCATTAAAAGGTGTGTTGAAACATCGAGATAATATGGGAGATAAATGGATACCAGTTGTGCCAGGGGAAGTCCAGGTAATGTCTGCCGGTACAGGTGTTCAGCATTCAGAAATTAATGGTTCTACAGATGAATATCTGAGCTTATTCCAAATTTGGATTATTCCTGAAGAGCGAAGTGTAAAACCTCGATACGACCAAAAAACCTTTGACGCAGAAGGTAGAAATGGAAAACTTCAAACTTTGGTCACTTCGTTTAAGGATAAAGATGAAACTAGTTTAAAAATTCATCAAGATGCTAAAATATCTCGCATAGATTTAAAAGGAGGTGAATCATTCACTTATGATTTAAAAAGTGAAGCTCATGGTGTGTATGTTATGACCATTAGTGGAGGAGTTTCAATATCAGACATTAATTTAAAATCTAGAGATGCATTGGGTGTTTCCGAAACTTCTGATTTTGAGATCAATGCAGATGAAGACTCTGAATTGTTACTTATAGAAGTACCAATGTTGACATTGTAATTACAGAACTTATTAGTTTTTTAACTACTTTGTTCAAAAACTAAAAGTCGGGCTTTTTGCCCGACTTTTTAATGCTTAATAAACTTATGAGTTTCGGTTTGGTTATTATCACTTAACTTTAAAAAGTATATACCACTAGTTAAGTTGTCAACCTTTATTTGAGTGTTTTTTGTTTTTAAAATTAACTTACCAGTCACGTCATATATTTCTACATTAATATCTAAATTTTTGGTTTTAATATTAATTATGTCTTTTGTTGGATTTGGATACAAAGACATCTTATTTTTCGAAATAATATTTTCAAGTGATAAAGTTGTATCAGTTATTTTCCATAATTCGACACCTTGAGTTGGATAATTTCCATCAAAATAAACTTCACTATTATAAACTATAGGTTGAAAAACAGTTACGCTTGTCGGCACGTTTAGTGTTCCTGTATTAGTTAATTGTTGTGTGTTGGTATTTGTTCCATCCGTTACCCAAATTTGTTGAGAATTGTGCTGAAAGTATAATTTATTGTTTAGTATAGCATAATCTCTATTTTCAATAAAGGACTCTAAACTTAAATTGTTCAATGCAGAAAAAGTTACAGATTTTTCCGTCCCTGATTCTGTGCCATCAGTTTTCCAGAGTTCAAATTGATTTGCTCCAATGGTACCATCTTGAGCAATGATAAACAACTCATTATTCATGATAAAAAATGGATTACTGGTGCCAATTCCATTATTAAGATTCCCTGGATAAAAATCTTTTACTCTATTCCAACCATTAGCATTCGAATATTTATATAATTCATTTCCAGTTATTTGATTTAAGCCTACATCATAACCTCTTGCAGCAAAATACAATTCATTATTAAATTCAATAAAATAATCTGGATTACTCCCTTTTCCAAAAGATGGATTCAAATTATTAGGAAAGATATCAGCCACCATTGTTGTACCGACAGCAGTTCCATCTGTTCTCCAAAGTTCCCTTCCATTGGTTCCATCATCAGCCGAAAAAAACAAATAGCCATCATACACAAATAAATCATTAGGATTAGAACCTGCAGCCAAGTTAGCCGCTGTTGAGGGATTAATTTCCAAAAACAATGCTGTTCCAGAAGGTGTTCCATCAGTGACATACAATTCTGGATTTTGTCCAGGTGCACTATAGGCTAAAAAGTAAATTTTACCATTATAAGTTACCATAGGAGTTCCACCACCTGCAAAAACTGGATCTATTACTTTCACTGTCCCAAAAGGAGTTCCGTTGGTTTTCCAAAGTGAAGAAGGTCCGGAAGCTTCTCTCGCCCAAAAATAGATTTCACCATTCAATTCAGCATAAAAATCTGCATTATCTGAAACATCAGAGCCATTTGGACCAGGACAAATATCTAATAATACAGTTGTGCCGGATTCAGTTCCATCAGTAACAAAAAGCTCACTTCCATGTGTTTGAGAAGAAGCACGAAATATGAGTTTATTATTAAGCACAAATAACGGTTTGGGATTGTAACCCACACCATTACCATTTAAATCTGAAACCAGAGTAGCTCCTAATCCTGATGTTTTATAAAGCCTTTGTTGAAAACTAGTAGATGCATTAAAATATAATTCTCCGTTATATTCCATAAAATATCTTGGATTACTACTGTTACTTCCTGCATTAATTTCTGCAACCTGAGTGAATTGATATTGTGCTATAATGAATTGGCTTAAGCAAACGAATGCACTGAATACGTAAAATTTTTTACTCATGATTTTTTTATTTTATAATTATTTTTAGTTGCTAATTATTCTTTCAGAATTTTAATGATTTGAATAAGTTTTCCATACTCATTATTTAAAACCAATAGATACATGCCGGAATCGTAGGTTTCTAATGATGCTTGGGTTTTAATTGAGTTTAGGGTATTGACTAGAATTTGCTTTCCCAACACATCATATAATGTATACGTTCCTTTAAAATCATTTTGAAACTCTATGGTTACAATGTTAGAAGTAGGATTGGGATATACTTTTATTAGGCTTTCCAAATCAGACTCTGAAGTGGATAGGGTATTGTTGTTAAAATCTAATATGGTTTCTACAATGATGTTAGAATTGATGCTATATTCATTAAAAACTTCTCCAACTATTCCTGTTCCATTAGTAGTTTCTTGAAAACCTGCGTTGAGATTACTTATTGCCAGTTGTTGGGAAAACGTAATTGAGGTCGCGAATAACAATATAATAGTAACTTTAATTTTTACACGCTTATATTTCTGTAATGTTCTGTTCATTTTTTTAAATTCAGGTTATTCTTCATACAAAACTATAACACCAATTAAGGTACTGTCTAAAGCCAAATTTATATTTAGAAGATAAGCAGAGCTTTCGTTCATGGCTATATTGATAGCATTAGTATCTAAAATACTTACATTGGAGTTAATGCCACTTACCGATAGGCTGGTATTAGAAAGTAGAACTGAGATATCATCATAAAGTAATAAATTTGTTACACTAAAATTTGAAGCCAAGGTATTTTGGCTTTTTACCATGACTTGAATACGCTTTATAGAGGTTACCGAATTTACAGCAGGTATTTTTAAAGATAAATAGCCTATAAAATTATTGACTGTTGCGGTGAGTCTGCCATTGTTTATAGTATAGGTTTCATTGCTGTTTGCTGGTACCACATCAGCTCCCGAAAAACTTAGTGTCTTAAATTTTGGTACTTTAATCAGTGTACCATCTGGAAGCACTTCAACATTTTGAGTTATAGGCGATGCCAAGTTGTTAATTTTTACATCGCCATTATTTTGTACAACAAATGCATTGCTCTTTGAAGAGGAATCTATACCGTTGCCCACAACAAAAAGAGAATTAGGGGCAACGTCATTCCATCTACCAATAGTTAATGAGTTGGGGCTGCTAGATTCCAAACTTAAACCCATTGTAGAGGATTGTTGATGTGAACTTGTAACAAATGACCCAAAAGCAAAACTTGAAAACCCGGTGGCTTTCACTTCGCTCCCGTACGCAAAGGAATTAAATCCCAAATCAGCAAAAGACCAATTATTGCCTTCGTCCCTACCTCCTCTAAAAGCCGATTTTTGTTTATCAAAAAACATACGGCGCAAGTTCATTTTTACGGCATTGTATTCTCTTTCATCACTTCCGAAAATAAATCCTGTTTGATCCAAAACCATTTCGGTAGTACCATTTGCTTTTATTTCTACTTGGTCGCTATCTGAACCGTCGTCTAAACTAATTGAAGTATCACCATCTGCATCGGCAATACTATTTGAAGAAATAGTTTGCCATGCCAACTGTCCATTACCATCACTGGTTAACACTTGACCTGCCGCAGTAGCATCTTCTGCAGGAAAAGTATAAGAATTACCATTAATTGGGTCACTTATTGTAAATAGACCACCCGTTTCTAATGAGCCGTCTTTGTAAACCGTTAATGCATTACTTCTATTTGTATCCGAAGTACCATTTCCTACAACAAAAAGCGGATCTGTTGCTACCCAAGTATTCCCGTTGCCATTTACTTCATTAAAACGCCCTATTACAAAAGAGCCTCTTGCTTGGGCTGTAGTGCGTTCGCCAAAAGATGTAGTGAATAATCCTATGGCACTATTATTATTGCCATACGCAAAGCTATTGCTGCCCGATGCAATTGAAGTGTTACCACCTGCGAACGTGTTTAAAGCCGATGCTTGTGTATTTGTTCCCATTACAAAAGACGTTTGTCCTGTTGCTTGGGAATTATCACCAAAGGCTGTAGCATTAGCCAATGTAGCTCTTGTATTTAAACCAGATGCAAAACTCCTTAAACCTATATTAGAAGTGTCCCAATTATTTGAAGTTACACCACCCACTCTAAAAGCTCCTAATCCTTCATCATAAAAGGCTTTTGAATCGATACCTGCTCCGGAGTAGTTTAGTTGGTTAGATCCCAAGAGAAAATCATCTGTTTCTGTAGTTATTTTTGTTACTCCTGCACTACTTGTAAACGCACCATTAGAACTTCCTCCAGATGTTTCGGCATATAATGCATAAGGCACGGCTTTGAGTTCTGTTATACCCAATGAGACAAATCCACTCCCTGTATTAACGCTTGTATTAATAAAATGAATATCGCTTCCCCAACTAACTGCGCTATACGTACCTAAAGTTGGTGTCCCTTGACCAATTACTGCATTTATGTAACCGTGAGCATTTGTATTTGCAGAATGGGTTTCTGTATAAATAACAACTTGAGATACACCTTGAAGAATTGAAAATTCAAGGGTTACATTTTGATTTGTTAAAACGGTTCCTGAATTATCTTTAATAATTGCAGAGTAGTTGATACCTCTTTGGGCAAACCCTAAAGATGTTGATATAAGCAATAGATATACTAATAGTTTTTTCATAATGGTAGGTGTTTAAATCTTTAGTAAAATAATTTCAGTTTATTTCTTCTTTAAAACGATTTCGACGCGTCTATTTTTCATTCTGCCTTCTTCAGTTTCATTAGAGGCGACCGGACAGGCTGGCCCAACGCCTAAAGGTGTGACGCGTTCTTGAAAGTCGCCAAAATTATTATTCAAGGCTTCAAGAACTCTAATGGCTCTTCCTTCGGATAGCAAAGTATTATCGCCAAAGTTGCCAATATCGTCTGTATGACCAACAATATAAACTTTAGCCTTTGGGTTAGTATTTAAATATTTCGCAACTATCTCAATAACCTTTAAAGATGACGGCTTTAAATCGGTTTTTCCGGTATCAAACAGAATACCATCAAGTATAAGTTTGCCTTCTTTTTCTAATTTGTCTTTTAAAACATCTGCATTTAAGTCAATTAAACCACTTTGTATGGCTTTTTGTTCAATTACTTCAACACAAACTTTTACGGGTTTACCATCGTAAGTAGGTGTCATTCCAATTTCAACATAATAGATTTTGTTAGCAGTGGTTATTTTGCCTACCATGTAACGTTGCGCCACATGGTAGGTGTTAAAATCATAATAGTGTGAGATTTCACCGTTACTTTGACGATTATCTTTACCATATACGTTTTCAAAAAACTTGGCGCTATACCAAGCCATAGTGCCATCACAGTCTCCTCCTTTACATTGAAACAAAATTTCTGCATTATTAGCTTTAAAAGCATCTTGGTAGTTTTTCATAACTTCTATAGTAGATTTTCCTAAAGGCACTTCATATACAATAGAAGTTTGATGTCCGGCAGCCTCTAACCATTTTTGCGGTTCTTTTTCAGGTGTTCCTGGTTTAATGGCAAACTTTATTTCGTTGTAATCTTTTTGGAAATAATAAATAATTTTAGAATTGGGATAACGTGTTAGCAATTCATGATCTTTTGCATTGTCTATATCCTGAGAAAACATAGAGCAAAAAGTGAAAAGGGCTATTATAATTAGATAATTGATTTTCATGTTATAGCTTTTGTTTTATTTGTTTTCCGATTTCTATAAGTTTAGACTTAATTATGTCTGTAGATGCGTTAATATGTCTGTGTGAATTGTAAGTTACATCCACTCTATAATCATTATTGACCTGAAATGTTATTTTTTGAACGCTTTGGAAGTTTGGTTGTTCCCAATGGTAAGCAAAGTCTCCAAAGTTTTCTAGAGGCGTTGGTTTTATGATTATGGTTTCATTGTTTTCACGGGCGGTTAAGCCATTTTGTAAATCAAGCTCTAACATTCTAGAAAACGTAGCTCCCATAGTTTCCGTTTTAGAGGTTATATCTATCATTATCTGGTTTCCTTCAACCGATCCTTTTTCTTCTTGCCATATAAATTGGCATTGTTTAGTGGTTTCATACTTATCTCTAGAGTACATCTCTATAAGGCTTTTATCAGCGATACCAAAAACATTTGCTAAATGGTTTTCATCAAATAAATCACATGGGTTTTTTGGAGTCGCGACTTTGTTTGCTGAAGTTTTTGAGATGTTGTTTGTATTTTCTGTTGATTTGTTTTCTGGTTTGTTGCTACAACTTACCAACAATAGTAACATTAAGGCTTGCATAAGTTTCATACGATTACAGTTTTTGAATTTTAAAATTGTCCATAGTTATCATTCTTACTTTTTCCTCTAAAGCAATGACTTTCATAGAGTTTTGTTCTTCATTTTGTTTGTTGTAAAATGTCATTTCCATAACATAGCCATAGTTTGTATTAAGGAGTTGCATAGGATTTTCCTCTTTCTTTTTAGAAAACATCTTAGCCATACCACGCAAGTAGTCCTGATAGTCAAATTTTACATCTGGTGCATACCATGCGTTTATTTTTCCTTCTTCAAAAAATATATCGTATTCATGACAGGTGTAACCATTTATGGTTTTAGTTTTGCCTGTCTTTTTAACGGTAGGTTTCTCATTGGTTAGTTCTTCATTAGAATAACTTTCATTGCCAATCATTTTCTCCATCCATGCTAATGACATAATTTGAGCAGTTCCACCAGAAATATTCAGGATTATTGCCGATTCGTTTTTCATATCAATAATGACAGGGTCACCATGAGGCACCGTTTCGGTAATCAAGGCATCTTTACCATAACCTTGTTTCATGGTCATTTTTTCGACATTTGCATTAATATCTTCAATTTCAATGGTAGCGGTTACGGGAAAAATATATTTGGAATCATAAGAGGCTTCACTTGTAAATATGTTTCCGGGAAAATTTGTTTCATCATCATCTTTATCGTTTTGGGTAACTTTTTTGTTATTCTTTTCTCCTTTTTTCTTTTTTAGTTTTTTTGGTGCTTCAAAAATTGAGTCTACGGTCGTTTCTGTAGTTTTATTAATTTCCTCATCTGCTTTTCGCTCTATTGCACGCTCTGCCGATTCCTTAACTTTATCTTTTAATTTCTTGAAAATTTGAGCTTGTGTGCTCATCGTTAACAAAATGCTTGCGATAAACAATGTCAATTTTTTCTTCATGGCTAATGTGATTAAAATTCTTTTTCAAAGGTATTGTTGCTATATATTTAAGAATTCATGGAAAACACCGAAAAAAAAAAGTAGTGGTAAACCGCTAATAGTTATATTTGAGTAAGCAATTTTGAATTCGATACCGATGAGATACATTTTATTGATTTTCTCTTTTATTTTATTAACGTCTAATAGTTTTCATGCCCAAGAAAACAATGATTTTATATCAGAGTATGTAAAAAAAATTGATGCAAGGTATCCTAATCCAAATGAAGAGGCTTTAAAGGCTTTTGAACGATTGTATGATAGTATTAGAGGTGAAGAAAATTTACCATGGGCTGGAATGAATGAACTTTTTTACTCTCTTAGTTTTAATAGCGTTATGTTAGGAGACCACAGCAAGGTTAAAGTTTTTTCCAAAGATGCTTTGGAGTATATCTCAAATCATAAAATTCCAAATGCAAAAGCCCCATTCTTTAATTTTTTAGGAATGACATATTTAAGACAAAATATACCCGATTCTTCAGCATATTACTTTATAAAAACTGTTGATGAGTTAGAAGAGTCAGGTAATTTAGAGAATGCGGCTTTGGTTAATTTCAATATATCTAACATTTATTTTGATCTACATGATTATAACAATGCCCTTAAGTATTTGAAAAAATGTGAATATTATTTTGAAAAGAATAATAAGGATTCCGGCGTACTGTATTTAGTTAAAAGTAGAATGAGTTATTGCTACCTAAGATTAGATAACCTTGTAAAGGCTAGAGAATATTCTAATAAGGCTTTATCAAAGAAGGACTCAAATCTTAAAACGGAGGCATTTATTTATGGTTCAATTACTAGAGCAGATTTATTAATGAAGGAAATGAAGTACGATAGTGCTTATCATTATGCTGTACAATCTTTCAAAACATCAAAAGATTTAAATAAAGAGCATTCTATTGGTGTTACTTCAAAATTTCTATTGGAACTATTGGTAGAAAAGAATCCGCAGGAAGCTATCTTATACGGAAAAGAAGCTTTAGATATTTTTAGTAACGATGAACGGTTTTTAGTTGAAATAGAAAAGAATATTTCGGAAGCTTACTTCAACAACAAAGACTTCGATAACGCAGCTATCTATCAAAAAAAATACATCAAGTATCAAGACAGCTTGTTAAAAAATGACTATAACAAAAACACTATTGATATTCTTGAAAAATACCAAGCAGCCCAAAAGGAATTGAAAATTAATGAACAAAAGTTAGAAATCAATAAAAAAAACAGCCAAACCAAACTTTTTGCAACTATATCCTTGAGTTTATTGGTGGTTGCTTTATTATTAACCTTTTTATTTGTTCAAAAGCGTAGAGCCCAAAAGGAAAAAATAAGAAATTTGGAAAACGAAAAAGAAAACATAGCTCTAAAATCATTGATGGCAGGTGAGGAAAAGGAGAGAAGCCGTATAGCCAAAGAATTGCACGACGGAATAGGTAGCCTATTAGCGGCAAGCAAAATGCACGCTAGCGCATTGTTAACAAAAGATCCCGAAGCTTCTGAAACTTTGATTAGCCTATTAGACAATGCTTCAAATGAAGCTAGGCGTATATCTCATAATCTACTTCCGGAAAGTCTTATCAATAAAGGCTTAGATGTTGCACTTCAAGATTTTGTAGAGATCATAAACGAAGGAAAATTACTTCAAGTAGAATATCAATCCATAAATTTTAAACACAATTTACCTCAATCAACACAATTAACTATTTATAGGATTGTACAAGAATTATTGAACAACATCATTAAACATTCGGGCGCAACGGAAGCCTTTGTTCAGCTCAACCAAAATGATAAAAAACTCATTATAACTGTTGAAGATAATGGTAGAGGATTTTCAGGCGGAACAGATTTTAAAGGTATTGGACTACAAAGCATTGAATCTCGCCTGTCTCTTCTGAATGGTAAAATAGAAGTAGATTCAAAGGAAACCATGGGAACATCAGTTTACATAGAATTTGAAATTGAAAAGTAACCAAGAGACATATAACATAGCTGTTCTTGACGATCATGACTTAATTGCCGAAGCAATAAAATCTATGCTATCCTCTAATGATAACTTTGTGTTTGTTGGTGGTTTTACCAATCAAGATCAACTTGTGAGTTTTTTGAAGGATAAAACAAAACCCGATATTTTGCTCTTAGACATTCATTTAAAAGACCAAGATGGACTTAAGATATGCAAAATGCTTAATAGTGAATTTCCATCTATTAAAATAGTTATGCTAACAAGCCTTACCCAGCAAAGCATTGTGTCAGAATCATTCAAGAGCGGTGCAAAAGGTTATCTACCAAAGAATGTTGGCTATATTGAATTAATAGAGTGTTTTGAGACAGTACTCGGTGGTAAAATATATATTCATAAAGACATTTCGTTTGTACCAAATAATCCAAAAAAAAGTTCATCCTATGATTATCTACCACGATTAACGCGTAGAGAGAAAGAAATACTACAACTTATTTTAGATGAATTTACCACTCAAGAAATAGCAGATAAATTATGTCTTACAGTGAGTACCATAGAAACGCATCGGTCGAGTCTCTTAGCAAAAACAGGGGCAAAAAATGTAGTCGGACTTATAAAATACACTTTAGAAAGAGGTCTTTTATCAACAGATTAAATACTTTTATATTTTTAAAATAACGATATTTGCTATCAACTAACTATCTAAAATTAAGAATAAGATTATGGCAATGAACAAAAATACTGTGTTGGCTTGGGCTACCACTTTAATGATAATAATGGGTGTTGTTTTAATATTAATGGGTGCCTACCGTTACGATGATGTGGCTGGTTGGGGATTTGCAACTGTTGGCTTTGGTTTTTTTGCCATAGCATGGGTGTTTAATGCTTTAAAAGGTAGAGTCTGAAAATTTCAGATTTTAGAGTTTTAAACCAAAATATGATAAATCGTAAATCAACTAATCAAAAATTGTAAATCGAATGAGTGACGATAAGCAAATAATCTTCTCAATGTCTGGTGTAACCAAGACTTTTCAATCAGCTAACACGCCAGTCTTAAAAAATATATATCTCAGTTTCTTCTATGGTGCCAAAATCGGGATTTTGGGTCTTAATGGTTCTGGTAAATCTACACTATTAAAAATTATAGCTGGCGTTGATAAAAACTACCAAGGCGATGTCATTTTTAAACCAGGTTATACCGTTGGTTATCTTGAGCAAGAACCGCAACTAGATGACGAAAAAACTGTTATGGAAGTTGTTAAAGAAGGTGCGGCAGAAATCGTAGCAATCCTTGATGAATACAATAATATTAATGATCAATTTGGTTTAGAAGAGGTGTATAGCAATCCTGATAAAATGGAAAAGCTAATGAATCGCCAAGCTGAATTACAAGATCAGATTGATGCAACTAACGCTTGGGAATTAGATACTAAGCTAGAAATTGCTATGGATGCCTTACGTACTCCAGAAGGGGATAAAAAAATTGGAGTATTGTCTGGTGGTGAACGTCGTCGTGTAGCACTTTGTCGTTTACTTTTACAAGAGCCAGATGTGTTGTTGTTAGATGAACCTACCAACCATTTAGATGCAGAATCAGTTCATTGGTTAGAGCATCATTTAGCACAGTATAAGGGTACTGTAATTGCTGTCACTCACGATAGATATTTCTTAGATAACGTAGCAGGTTGGATTTTAGAATTGGATAGAGGAGAGGGTATTCCTTGGAAAGGAAACTATTCGTCCTGGTTAGACCAAAAATCTAAACGTTTAGCACAAGAAAGTAAAACCGCTTCCAAACGTCAAAAAACCTTAGAACGAGAGTTGGAATGGGTTAGACAAGGGGCTAAGGGTCGCCAGACGAAACAAAAAGCACGTCTTAAGAATTATGATAAACTTTTAAGTCAAGATCAAAAACAGCTTGACGAAAAGCTAGAAATTTATATACCAAATGGGCCGCGTTTAGGAACCAATGTCATTGAAGCTGTTGGTGTAAGTAAGGCTTATGGCGATAAGCTATTATACGAAGACCTAAACTTCAATTTACCTCAAGCAGGTATTGTTGGTGTCATTGGTCCAAATGGTGCTGGTAAGACAACAATTTTTAAGATGATAATGGGTGAGGAAACTCCAGATAAAGGTGAGTTTATAGTTGGGGAAACAACCAAGATTGCCTATGTAGATCAAAAGCATTCCAATATTGATCCTGAGAAAACCATTTGGCAAAACTTTAGCGATGAACAAGAGCTCATTATGATGGGTAATCGTCAGGTAAATTCTAGAGCGTATTTAAGTCGATTTAACTTCTCTGGAAGTGAACAAAACAAAAAAGTAAAGTTGCTTTCTGGTGGAGAACGTAACCGTTTGCATTTGGCAATGACTCTAAAAGAAGAAGGTAATGTCTTGCTATTAGATGAGCCTACTAACGACCTAGATGTTAATACGTTACGTGCGCTTGAAGAAGGCCTAGAAAACTTTGCAGGTTGTGCTGTAGTTATCAGCCATGATAGATGGTTTTTAGATCGTATTTGTACTCATATCTTAGCGTTTGAGGGTGATTCTCAAGTCTATTTCTTTGAGGGTGGATTTAGTGATTATGAGGAAAATAAGAAAAAACGTCTTGGTGGTGATTTAATGCCAAAACGAATTAAGTATAAAAAGTTAGTGAGGTAGTTCTTGCTTAAGTATAATAACAAAAAAGCCAGCATTTGCTGGCTTTTTTGTTGTATTATTTTTATTCTACTAATTCTTAATTATCCCCATAAAGGTGTCCACTTGTAAAATCTTTGTAAGATTCGTCAACATCCTTAAATGCATTGGTTTCCATTAGTTTCTTATTCTCTGCTTTTAATTTGTACATCTTAATTATAGCTATAATTATGAAAACAAGAAATATAGAAGCTACTGCAATAAGAATCATTGTAAGCTGTGTTGTAGTCACTAATAAAGCTTTGGAAAGCAGTTTGTTAAGCATGGTTTATACAATTAGATTTGGGTTCTATGGTGCTAATATAGAAAAAAAAGCTTTTCCAAATACTTAATTATAAAGAATTTACAGTTTTATTATGAACAAATTCGTCGTTAAAACGATTTAAATATCCGATGAACAGTAGTATTTTCAGCTAAAATTCAACTTTCACGAAGTTGTTAACAACTCAAAAATTTAACACTTTTAAACTAGTCGTACCATTTCAAAAGTTGGACTTCAATAGATTTATTTGCTTTATTGACAATTTCCTTAAATAAATTAACATCACTTAAACCATCAGTTCCCCTGTAATGATAAGGATATACAACCTTTGGTTTAAAATCTAAAACTGCACTTGCAGCACTTTCAACAGGCATAGTATATGGCAAGTTCATACAGACGAATGCTTTGTCAATATCTTTTAAATTGCGCATTTCAGGAATATCTTCTGTGTCGCCTGATATATAAATTCGTTCATTATTAATATTCAATACATATCCATTTCCTCTTCCTTTGGTGTGGAATTTTAAAGCTTCCTGTCTTAGATTATACATTGGTATGGCTTCAATTTTAATGCTGTTGTGCTCTATGGTTTCATCATTATTAAGTGTAACAACAGTATTGCTTATTGTACTTGGTATTTTATCGGTAACCGCTTTAGGTGCAACAATTTTTATATTAGTTAGGCTTAAAGCTTCCAAAGTAGATACGCTTAAATGATCGCCATGAATGTCTGTAATCAGTACTAAAGTTGGAGATTTTTGACCCTCAAATGCTTCAGAACCACCAGTAGGGTCTACGTAAATAATTTCAGAGTTCGATTCTAACACAAGGGTTCCGTGGGTTATAGGAATCACTTTAATGCTTTCTTCAATTTCTTTTTCTGTAGTGTTGGTAGCAAGTTCAGTTTCTTTTTTTTCGTTTTTACAGCCTAAAATTGTAAATAACAAAGTTGCAAATAATGTAATTTTTAGAAGTTTCATAGGAATTGATTTTTTATAAAGATATTCAACAAATAGTGGTAACTGAAATTATGTAACATTTTTATAACATATGCTACCTATTATTTGGGGTTAAAGTTTTTGTAGTCTTAAAAAATTACCGAAATTGCTTATCCTAAAAATTGTTCAACTAAATAACACGATACAACATGTCTGATGATTTTGATTTATTAGAAACCAACTCACAAGAAAAACCTGAAAAAGTAGATGTAAACTGGGGAAAAGCCATAGACCAAATGAAGTCTAAACTGGCACAGGAAGATGACCCAGAAAGTCGTCAGAAAATCTTAAATGCTACTTTAGATAATGTTGTTGACATGGCAGAGAAGGATAGAACAACACTTCTTGATGCCATTAAGGATTTAACAGATTATCAAGATGAAGTTGGTATTATGTTCGAAGGGTTTTCGGCCTTGAATGCTGCTGAGCAAAAAATCATTGACGATGCCGTAAAACGTTTAGAACGCGCTAAGGTTGAATTAGAAGATGCTAAAGCAAAACCAGATACTTGGTGGAATAACCTTTGGGGACGCAAGTCTAAAATTAAAAAAGCTGAGGACGAATTAGCCGCTGCCCAAAAACAACGCGATGGTGCAGATAACAAAGCAAAGGCTATGTTTCAGCAACGTATTGAAACGGCTGATGTGCAGACCTTACTAAATGAATTGTCATTCAAGAGTCAAGCAGCGATAAAGCGTTTAAAAGACAGAGAGCTAGAAATTAAAGA
>JAGQZO010000133.1:0-2883 GCA_020435515.1 Winogradskyella sp.
CCTTTCAGCATAACAAAAGACACAAAAGTGAAGTTGTATTCTGAAAAAGGAGACTTAAAAAGTCCAATCCTATCGACACCATTTTATAAGATTGACCCGAACTTAAGCATTACGCTCGAAAGTGAATTCGCCAATCAGTATTCCGCAGGTGGAAATGACGCCCTCATAGATGGCATTAGAAGCACCAAAAATTATAGAACAGGCAGTTGGCAAGGTTACCACAACACTGATTTGGTTGCAACTGTAGATTTAGGAAGACAAAAACCCATCAATACTATTTCGGTTAATTTTTTGCAAGACCAAGGAGCTTGGATTTTTTACCCAACCGAAGTGCAGTGTTTGGTTTCTAAAGATGGAATGGATTTTAAAGCCTTACCTTCCCAAAAGATAAATGCAGAGGACAAAAACAATGAAATTGAAATTAAAACTGTAAGGTTTAAAATTCCAATGACTGAATACAAATACGTGAAAATCATCGCAAAGAAACTGGGCAAACTACCGGAATGGCATTTGGGCTATCCAATGGATGGTAGAAGCTGGATATTTGCTGATGAAATTTCAATTAATTAAATCTAACTAACAAAACTATATGAGCAATCAAAACAACAAATCGGCTTTAGCGACCTTAGTCACCGTATTCTTTTTCTGGGGCTTCATAGCCGCTTCAAATAGTGTGTTTATTCCCTTTTGTAAAACCTATTTTAACATTGACCAATTTCAATCACAATTGGTAGATTTTGCCTTTTATGGCGCATATTACATCGGAGCGTTACTTCTATTCATTCTTTCAGGGTCTATGAAGAAAGACATTATGAATAATTGGGGCTACAAAAACGGAATTATTTATGGGCTTTTGCTTTCTGCAGTTGGTGCTTTTGTAATGTATCCTGTAACTGCTGGAGCCGAACAAGGACAAACTGGTGTGTTTTATCTGGTGCTCATCGCTTATTTTATTGTAGCCTTAGGGTTCTCGCTTCAGCAAACAGCCGCCAACCCTTTTGCCATAGCACTCGGTGATCCCAAAACAGGTTCGCATCGTTTGAATTTAGCTGGTGGTATTAATTCCTTCGGAACCACCATTGGTCCTGTCGTGGTAAGTTTGGTCATCTTTGGTTCTGCAAGTTGGAGTACTGATGAATTAGCTTCAATGATTGCCAATAATGAAATTACATTGATGACTGTACAACAACTCTATCTTGGAGTTGGAGGTTTATTTTTAGCTGCTGCTGCGTTATTCTATTTCTCTAAAAAATTACCAGCCTTAAAATCCGAAACTGCTTTTGAACCCGCTAATAAAGCCCGAAACTTACTCATTATTTTAACGCTTGTCATTGTTGGTTGCTTCGGCTATATTTTTAGCACCTATTCTGGTGATGTTACTGCTTCCGACGACTTAGAACACACACGTTTAATTGTTTTATTTATAGCATTATTAGCAGTAATTGCTGCTGTTTTTATTGCAAACTCTAGCGCAACAAAACAACCCCAAGGTTGGGGAGCAATGAAATACCCACAATTGGTTTTAGGAATGCTTGCCATATTTACCTATGTTGGTGTAGAGGTAACAGTAGGTAGTAATCTGGGTGAACTCTTAAAGCAAGAGTTTGAAAACTCTGGTCTTAATGCTCTAGGCCTCCCTGTTTTGAATGACTCTCAACTAGGCTCATACATTTCATTGTATTGGGGCGGATTAATGATTGGTCGTTGGGTTGGAGCTATTACAGTGTTTAATCCAAGTAAGGGACTTAAAAAAGCCTTGCTGATCATTGTCCCTTATGTTGCCTTTGGGGTCATCATACTGGTCAATTCGATAAAATACAGTTTTAGTTCTGATGAAATTTTATTTTTTGCTGTTTGTATTGCAGTTCAAATTGGAGGCTTTTTCTTGGCTAAGGACAATCCAGTCCAGACCTTGAAAATTTTTAGTTTATTGGGGATTATCGCAATGCTTATCGGCTTATTTGCCTCAGGCAATGTGGCATTATTTGCGTTTTTATCTGGTGGTTTATTCTGCTCAATAATGTGGCCTTGTATTTTCACCTTGAGTATCGCTGGCTTAGGAAAATACACCTCACAAGGTTCGGCATTTTTAATTATGATGATTTTGGGTGGAGCTATTATTCCGCCTGTACAAGGTAAATTGGCTGACGTGTTTACCATTCAGTCGTCATATTGGATAGCTGTCGCTTGTTTTGCCTATTTATTGTTTTACGCTTTTAGAACAAAAACCGTTTTAGATAAACAAGGGGTTGACTATTAAATTCAAAAGAAAATGAACCGTAGAAATTTTATAAAAAATACTGCGCTAACAAGTGCGGGATTAGCTATTGGCAATGCACTTACTAATTGCGCCGATTCTAATTCAAAAGAAAATTCAACCGAAATAGCCACATCAATAAGTGAAGTACAATTACCTCTAGTAATTGCCACTTGGGACGTTAAAAATGCCACAGCAAAAGCAATGGAAGTATTGCAATCTGGCGGAAATGCACTCGATGCTGTAGAGCAAGGTTGTATGGTTGAAGAAGCTGACATTAAAAATAGTTCTGTTGGCAAAGGTGGATTACCAGATAGAGATGGCAATGTGACGCTAGATGCCTGTATTATGGACAAACACGGTAATTGTGGCTCGGTGGTATTCCTTAAAGATATAACGCATGCTGTTTCAGTGGCTAGAAAGGTGATGGAAGATACACCTCACGTCATGTTAGCTGGTGAAGGTGCCAAACAATTTGCCATTTCTCAAGGTTTTAAAGAAGAAGATTTGCTTACTGAAAGTTCAAAAAAAGCCTGGGAAGAGTGGAAAGTAAAAAGCGAATACAAACCTATTATCAATATTGAAAACCACGATACCATAGGGATGTTGGCTATTGACAAAAACGG
>JAGQZO010000133.1:2977-9654 GCA_020435515.1 Winogradskyella sp.
TAGATAATGAAATTGGTGGTTGTGTTGCCACAGGTTTAGGAGAGGAAGTCGTTAAAACCGTGGGCAGCTTTTTGGTGGTGGAATTAATGCGACAAGGCAAATCACCTCAACAAGCCTGTGAAGAAGCCATCAATAGGATTGTTTCAAAACCTAATAGCGATTATAAAAATTTTCAAGTGGGTTATATTGCTGTAAATAAAAAAGGCGAAACTGGTAGTTACTCTATACATCAATGGTTTAGTATGACTAAATTTCAAAATGGAGTCAATGAGCAGATTCAATCTGATTTTTATAATAAAGCTTAGGGGTTTTATTCTATTTATCTATTAAAACTGAATTTATGTCGTGTTTTTTTGAAACACGACATATGCTTAGTAACTTGCTGTAAATTTTTTTTAAAAGCTCCCTACAAAATGTCTACTATAAGAGTGCTTATTGTTGAAGATGACCCTATTATCGGTGAGGATATTTACGATATGCTGACCAATGTAGATTACAGTGTTGTAGCTGTCGCTTATTCTAAAACTGAGGCCATTGACCTCATAAATGATGAGCAACCTGACCTAGTACTTTTAGATATTAATCTAGATGGCAATTACGAAGGTTTTGAAGTTGCAGCACACATTAATAAAACACGTAGAGTTCCTTTTTTATATTTAACCTCTTACTCTGGCAAAGAAATCATTGAACGTGCCAAACCAACAATGCCAATGGGCTACATTGTAAAGCCTTTTAATGAAAAGGAATTGTACTCTAATATTGAGGTAGCACTTTATAACTTTTCAAAGTTTGTATTACCGATCTCACTTAAAATTGAAATGATAAATTCTAAAATCAATACTCCACTTACACAAAGAGAGTTTGATATTTTAGAAGGTTTATATGAAGGTAAAACAAATAGACAATTGGCAGAATCTCAATTTGTGAGTGTCAATACTGTAAAGACGCATATAAAGAACATTTACGAAAAAATGAACACGCATACGCGTTCAGAGACTATAGCTCTACTACATTCTTTATTGCATTAACATTACTTTGGTAGCACAAAAGAAACCGAGGTGCCATTATCATTTGTAATACTAATGGATGCTTTTAATTTCTTTGAAAGTGATTTTATGAGACGCTGACCAAAAGACTCTTCATTACTGTTTTCAATAAGTTCACCTTGCATGCCAACACCATTATCTGATACCTTTAAAGTGTAAAAGTCTTCGCGCTCAGTCATTTTTAAAGTAATCTCTGGTTTAGTTCTAATATTTTCTGGAAAAGCATGCTTTAAAGAATTTGTTACCAACTCATTAACAATTAACCCTAAGGGAATTACAGATTCTACATCCATAATAACTTTTTCCGCATCAATCTTAAGGTCCACGTCTTTGTCTGTTTTGTTATAAGAATTTAAAATGCTATGCACCAAGCCTTCAAAGTAATGTTGAATGTTTACCATGTTTAAGTCTTCACCTACATATAAATTCTTATGCAAAATTGCCATGGATTGCACACGGTTTCTGCCATTCTGAAGAACTTCTAAAACATTATTATCCTTTACATACTTAGATTGTAAATTGAGTAAGCTCGAAATCATTTGAAGATTGTTCTTTACACGATGATGGGTTTCGTGCAATAACAATTCCCTATCCTTTAAAGCCTTGGTTATAGTTTCATTTTTACTTTTAATTTTTTTATTTAATCTTAACAAGGCGATAGCAGCAATAGCTAATAATCCTAAGCCTATTAATGATATTATCATAATGGCTCTAGATCGTGATAATTTTGTCTCTTTTATTTCATTTTCTTTATTCAGAAGAGCGATTTCAGCATCCTTTTTTTGCTGATTGTACAGTGCATCTTTTTCGGCAATAATTTCTATAGATTCTTTGGAATAAATAGAATCTGTCATCGCTTTATATGCCTTAAATGTACCAAGAGCAGACTTATAATCGCCTTTTTTCTCGTAAGCTTCGGCTAACAAATCGTAAGCACGTTCTTCCTGATTTAACGATTCGTGCTCTTCAAACGAAAATACATCATTAAGCTGCTCTATAGCTTCATCATACCTTTTGAGCTTTATCAAAATTTCACCCATATGAATTTTAGATTCGCACAAGTTATAAGTGCTACTTAAATTTTCACGGATTTTCAGTGCCTTTAAATGTTCTTCATAAGCTTCATCCAATCGGTTTTGTTCCTGTCTTAACAACCCAAGAAAATCGTGGTGAAAGCCCATTTCTCTCAATGTTGGAAATACAACATTGTATTCCTTTTGTTTCATTAGGTGATACTCTGCTTTTTCATAATCTCCCAAGTCAGTATACAACATCCCAAGATTAGCATTAACACTTGCCAAGCCAGAGCTATCCTGCAAGACTTCAAACTGTTCTAATGCTTTTAAATATTGTTGTTTGCCTTTTTCTAACTGATCTACATTAAGATAAAAACCAGCGAGCGTATTGTTAATTCGAGCCTTCTCTTTTGCAGTACCAATTCTATCATAAATGGATGCAGCCTCTAAAAGCATATTTTGAGACTCTACATTATTACCAAGATACATACTTATAGTGCCTATAAAATGAGCACTCTTGGCAATGTCAATAGAATCATTACGGTTTTTGGAAAAAGAATGAATATCCTTATAATAGTCTAATGCAGTTTTATAGTCGCCATGCCACCTGTGGCTTGCTGCAAAAATATAGTTGTTACGTCGTATCTCACTACTATCACTTTTGATGTAATTATCCTTTAAATCTTTAGCGATGAGCTCAGCTTTGTCTGGGTCTCGTTGTACCAAATATTCCCCTAAAAGAAATAATGATTCCTTTTTGACACTTTTAGAAACATTGCTATCTATAATATTTTGAAGACTATCCTGATAAGCATCTACAGCTGCATCCTGGCAAAAACCAAGGCTATTGAACACTAGGCATAGACCAAGGAGAATATGATTGATTTTCATTTAAAATAATTAGTAACACAAAGTTAACAAACCTATTGACTTCTAAAATCACCCAAAAGGATGAAATGAAACCTAATACAATTTAAGAATTTTACACCGTGCTATTAATCAATTCTCTACATTATGAATGCTATTAACCCAAAAGATTCAAAAGATACATTAAGTAAAACCCCATTTAAAAATTTTGCTGTAGGAGTTATTGTAATGCTTATCTTCCTAATAGGTCACAGCCTATTTGCACAAGTAGGTGTTGGCAACACTAACCCACAAGCACAATTAGATATTAGTGCTTCCAATACAACTTCACCAACCAATCAAGATGGCATATTGATACCTCGCGTTACTAATTTACCAGCCGATGCTTCCATGACTGCAAACCAAGATGGCATATTGGTATTTTACGATAATACTGGAGAGGACGGCAAAGGTTTTTATTACTGGGACGATACTGCTGGCGATTGGATTAAGATCAACGCAGGTATTGATCAAGACAATCAAACCATAGATAACTTTAGTCTGGTTGGCACAACCCTTAGACTATCCCTTGCAAATGATGGCCAGCCTTTACAAACTGTCAACTTAGCTTCGCTTCAAGATGGAACAGGTACTGATGACCAAACTATTGACAACTTTAGTTTATCTGGCACAACACTAAGAATTTCACTTGAAAATGACGGACAACCTCTACAAACGGTAAACTTAGCTTCACTTCAAGATGGAACAGGCACTGACGACCAAAACTTAACTGCTGCTAGTTTAACAGGTACTACTCTAAATTTAGGCATCGAAAACGGAACAGGAACCTCGGTAAACCTAGCTGCTCTACAGGATGGAACGGGCTCTGATGATCAAACCATAGATAATTTTAGTTTGGTTGGTACAACCCTTAGACTGTCTCTCGAGAATGATGGTCAACCTCTACAAACTGTTAACCTAGCATCGTTGCAAGATGGGACAGGAACAGATGACCAAAACATTCAAAATTTAGCTTTTAATAGTTCTACAAACATTTTAACCGTTGGTATTGAAAATGGTACTGCACAAACAGTGGACCTATCTGCTTTGAATAGTGGTGGTGATATTACTCAAATTATCGCTGGCACAGGAATGACTGGTGGTGGTACAACTGGAGCTATTACTGTAAATGCCGTGGGCACAAATGGTCTTTTAACTTATGCAAATGATATAAGACTTGGTGGCGCTCTTACCCAAAATACTACCATCACCAATAATGCGTTTGACATGATCTTTAATGTTAATGGTTCTGGTACATTTAAAGTTCAAGATGGTGGAGTAGATAAATTTGAGATGAATACTTTTGGTGATGCTGTTTTTGGTGGTGATTTATATTTAAGAGACGAAAACTCAAATGCGACCTCAACCATTTTAGCAAGATTTATAGATAGTGATGATGATGGCGTATTGGAAATCTTTCAAGGAGGTTCTATATCCAATCGTATACATGGTAACGGTACTTCTTTTTTTAATGCTGGTAAAGTAGCTATTGGACAAACAACTGCTGATGGATTTTTAGAAATTCTAGCAGCAAATAACGGAACTGAACCACACATAAAGCTAGTTCATAACGGTGCAAGTGGAGCAAGAATCAACTTCACCAATACAGCAACAACAAGTAATGTTTGGACATTGTTTGGCAACACAGATGATATAGCTACAAATAGTGTTTTTAATTTTTTTCATTCTGGAACTGGCAATATAATGCAAATCACAGGCGATGGTAAAGTTGCGGTTGGAGCTGCCATTACGGAAGGCACTTTTAACGTAACAGGAGACACGTATCACTCTGATGATATTTATCTAAGAGATGGTGCTGTGAACGGTGGTGATATTTTAGCACGATTATATGATAGTGCTGACGATGGTGTATTGGATATTTACTCTGATAATGCCGTAAATCATAGAATTCATGGTAATGGAGAAACAGTTTTTAATGAGCTAGGATTTAATAACACCGATGTAAGGATAGAATCTGATACTAGAGCGAATATGTTTTTAGTTGATGCCAGTGATAATTTAGTTAGAATAGGAAATGGAGCTGGTGGATTAGCCCAACAAGGCTCTGTAAGGACTGTTACTTCAACAACAGGAACTTTAAATGTTACCGTAGATTATATTGCAAATCTTCAAAGTGGTACAGGCTCTACTGTTGGACTGGGAACTGCTGAGTTTGTTACTGATGGTGGAAACCAAGTATTAATGATGGATGCTAATCTTATCCCATTTAATGACGATGATGACGGATTGGGTTTCTCTAACTTTAGATGGACCGCACTATGGGCAACTGACGGTACTATAAACACAAGTGACCTAACCTTAAAGAAAGACATCGAACCACTAAAGTATGGACTAGATCAACTAATGGACATAGAGACCATAACATACAAATGGAAAAATGGAAAAACTGATGATACCAAGATAGGTTTCTCTGCTCAAAACCTTCAAAAAATTATACCAGAGGTAGTTAGGGATTATGATTTGGTAAAACCAGACGAAAAAGGTTCTAAACCTGTTAAAGTAAAATCAGAAGTTCTTGGTGTATATTATTCAGATATCATTCCGGTTACCGTAAAAGCGATTCAAGAATTAAACAAAAAAATTGAAACACTAGAAACGGAAAATACCATCCTGAAGGATAAACTTAGCCGATTGGAGGCTTTAGAAGCAAGACTATTGGCTGTAGAAAAAAATATGAACAATGTTAATACTAATACTTCTGTATCTCATAGAGCAGATGAATAAAATTAATATATAAAGAAAATTCAGCATTAATTGTTTTAAAGGAGCAATTATGTTTTTGGGCGGAAAAGCCGCAGTAGGGAGCGGCTTTTTCGAGCTCAATTTACAAGAAACCTAATCTATCATATAAAGTTTTTAACTATCAGTTAATTTTTAATTTTAGTTTTTTGAAAGAGTCGCAGTAGGGAGCGGCTCTTTTCTTTTTTCAAAACCATTTTATGGTAGCCCTGGCAAGTTTCTCTTTAAACTTGGTATATGGAGGAAACAATAATTCGTTAATTCCAAAGGTGTGTTGCTTGACCACAGCACGTTGGTTGCTAAAAGCTTTAAAACCATAAAAACCGTGACTTTTACCTATACCACTATTGTTTACACCACCAAATGGTAAATTATGATTGGCATAATGAATCACATTATTATTAATACACGTACCACCTGCTCTGGTATTTTTAATAATGTGTTTTGTGTTTCTTTTACTGCTACTGTAAATATAAAGTGCTAAAGGACGCTCTTTTTTATTAATATAGGCAATCGCTTCATCTAATGTTTTATAAGTAACTATTGGTAAAATAGGCCCAAAAATTTCTTCATCTAATAATGTTGCCTCATCTCTTAAATTAGAAACTAAGGTTGGTGCTATGTATTTTGAATTGGCTTCTACCCTACCACCAATCTCAACTTTAGCTTTCAAGCTTTGGGCATTATCTAAATGCGATTTTAAGCGTTCAACGTGCTTATCAGACACAATTCTTGCATAAGAATCTGATGTTTCTGGCTGATCGGTAAAGTAATGTTCTATCCACTTTTTACAGGCATCAATAAACTTTTCCTTGATGCTTTCATCAATCAAAACATAATCTGGAGAGACGCATATTTGCCCAGCATTCATAAACTTTCCCCACACTATACGCTTAGCTGCTTTATCAATATTAGCAGTGCTATCTATTAGTGTTGGTGATTTCCCTCC
>JAGQZO010000134.1 GCA_020435515.1 Winogradskyella sp.
CGATCTGAATATATTGGAGTGCAGGATGAAGCTATAATTCATAGTCATTTTCCGAATTCTAAAATTGTTACCATTGCAAATGCAGGTCATTGGTTGCATGCAGAAAATCCTGAAGATTTTTATGAAGCTGTGATAAAATTCTTAACTTAGGTAAATTCAAAAAAACCAAAGAACATGAATCTCATTATAAGACTTTTATTAAACGCATTAGCCGTATTTATTTTGGCTCACCTCCTAAGTGGTGTTACTGTAGATGGGTACCTTGGTGCCATAATAGTAGCTATTGTTTTAGCAATCCTCAACTTATTCGTTAAACCTATTCTCGTGATTTTTACATTACCAGTAACCATTTTAACATTAGGATTATTCTTATTGGTCATAAATGCTTTAATCATTATTCTGGCAGATAAATTAATAGATGGATTTAGTGTCAATAGTTTTTGGACAGCCATTCTGTTTAGCATTTTGTTGTCTATTCTTCAGTCTATTTTATATAGCATCTTCAAAGAGCAAAAAACCGACTAAAAGTCAATTGTTTAAAGTGTTGTAGGGTTGTGAAAAATATTGTATTTTTGCAGCCCAATTTTAGTTACTAATTCATAATGAATATTACAAGAGAAGACATCGATGCATTAAATGCAGTTGTAAAAGTAGATATCGCTAAAGAAGATTACAGCGATAAAGTTGAAAAAATCTTATCAGATTACCGTAAGTCTGCTAACATTCCTGGATTTAGAAAAGGCCATGTTCCTATGAGCTTGGTTAAGAAACAATATGGTAAAGCTGTGTTGGTTGATGAAGTTAATAAATTGCTTCAAGATGCTATTGGCAAGTACTTAGTTGAAGAAAAATTAGATGTTTTAGGTAATCCCCTACCAAAGCCACAAGACAACTTAGATTGGGATTCTGATGCTTTCTCTTTTGAGTTTGAATTAGGTTTAGCACCTGAATTTGATGTAAAATTAAAAGGGAAAAAAGCAATTACACATTATCAAATCATTGCAGATGACAAGATGATTGATAACCAAGTAAAGCATATCCAAAAACAATACGGAAAGTTGGTGTCACAAACTGAAGTGACTAAAGATTCTGAAATTACTGGAAAATTCACAAATGAAGAAGAAGGTATAGAAAATGTTACCACAATAACTTTAGACAAACTAAAAGGGAAAACAAACCCTAAGAAACTTATAGGCGCTAAAGTTGGTGATGTTATTGAGCTAGAGACTAAAGGTCTATTTAATGATGATCATGATTTAATGACGTTCCTTAAAGTATCTCACGATGATGCCCATGGATTAGACATAAAAGTGAATTTTGAAATCTCTGAAATTAACCAAAGAGAGCTTGCGGATTTAGATCAGGAATTATTTGACAAGTTATTTGGCCCAAAAGTAGTAACTTCAGTTACTGAACTAAAACAAAAAATAAAGGAAGATTCTGAGAAGCAGTTTAAACAACAAGGAGATCAGAAATTATTAAACGACGTTACTGAATATTTATTAGAAAGTACAACGTTTGATTTACCTGCTGAGTTTCTTCAAAAATGGATGCAAACAGCTGGTGAAGAGCCAATGACAGAAGAGCAAGCTAAAGAAGAATACGAAAAGTCTGAAAAAAGCATGCGTTACCAACTTATAGAAGGCAAATTAATCACTGACCATAATCTACAGGTACAGTTTGAAGAATTAAAAGCCTATGCCATGGATATGATCAAAGGGCAAATGGCTCAATTTGGACAACTAAATCCTTCAGAAAAAGAATTAGAGGATATAGCTGCTCGCATAATGTCTAATCAAGATGAAGTAAAGCGCTTATCTGAGCAGTTAATGAGCCAAAAATTATTGAACCTTTACAAAACCGAAGCAAATCTTAAAACAAAAGAAATCACTTATGACGATTTTGTTAAAGAATTCTACAGTTAAGTATAAAAATTCTCAAGGCTACGCCTTGAAACCAAAAATTGTCATTCCTGCGAAAGCAGGAAGCTAAAATAAATTAGTATCTTTAGGGCGTAGAACTGAGAAGTTTTACGCTTTTTTTTTAATCAAAAATCAAACTGAAAATAAATGAATTACGCAAAAGAATTTGAAAAGTTCGCTATAAAAGATCGAGGCATTAATAGTAATTACTACGATAAGATAATTACCAGTATGTATCCTACCAATTTAACTCCAAACATTATTGAAGAGCGTCAGTTAAACGCTATTGCAATGGACGTGTTTTCGCGTTTAATGATGGATCGTATTATCTTTCTAGGCACAGGTGTTAACGATCAGGTAGCTAACATTATCCAAGCGCAATTATTGTTTTTGCAAAGTACGGACGCATCAAAAGATATTCAAATATATATTAATTCACCTGGTGGTTCAGTATATGCAGGTTTAGGTATTTATGATACTATGCAGTTTGTAAAACCAGATGTTGCAACAATTTGCACTGGTATCGCAGCATCTATGGCAGCCGTATTACTTTGTGCAGGTCAAAAAGGAAAACGCTCTGCCTTAAAGCATTCTCGTGTTATGATACACCAACCAATGAGTGGTACACAAGGACAAGTATCTGACATGGAAATTGCAGTACGCGAAACAATAAAAGTGAAAGAGGAGTTATATAATATTATTGCTACACACTCTGGTAAACCATACGATCAAGTTGAAAAAGACTCTGACAGAGATTACTGGATGCGATCTAGCGAGGCGTTAGAGTATGGAATGATTGATGAAGTTTTAGAGCGCAAGTAATCCAATATCCCTTGCAACTAAAACTCCCTAAATAAGAACTTAAATTATGGCAAAAGAAGAATTAGAATGCTCATTTTGTGGTAGGAAAAAGTCCGAAACCAATTTATTGATTGCTGGACTTGATGCACATATTTGTGACCGTTGTATTGAGCAAGCATATGGTATTGTCGTTGAAGAATCCAAACAATCTGGCAACTCAGAACTTAGTTCAGAGTTGATGCTAAGAAAACCAAAGGAGATAAAGGCATTTTTAGACGAATATATTATTGGACAGGAATACACTAAACGTGTTATGTCTGTTGCTGTATACAATCACTACAAGCGTTTGTTACAAATACCTTCTGATGATGATATTGAAATCCAAAAAAGCAATATCATTATGGTTGGACAAACTGGTACTGGTAAAACTTTAATGGCAAAAACTATTGCTAGAATGCTTAACGTACCTCTAGCTATTGTAGATGCCACGGTATTAACCGAAGCTGGTTATGTTGGCGAAGATGTTGAAAGTATACTAACACGTTTGTTACAAGCTGCTGATTATAATCTTGAAAAAGCCCAACGCGGTATTGTGTTTATAGATGAAATTGATAAGATTGCACGTAAGAGTGATAATCCTTCTATAACAAGAGATGTATCTGGCGAGGGCGTGCAACAAGCACTTTTAAAATTATTAGAAGGAACAGTTGTTAATGTACCGCCAAAAGGTGGTCGTAAGCATCCTGACCAAAAGTTTATTGAAGTTAACACAGAGCATATTTTATTTATTGCTGGTGGTGCATTTGATGGTATAGAGCGTGTAATTACCAAACGACTAAACATGCAAGCTATTGGCTATAGTTCTATAAAAGACGATAATGTTGATGATGACAATATCCTTCAATATATTATTCCAAAGGATTTAAAGGATTTTGGGCTTATTCCTGAAATTATTGGTCGTTTACCAGTATTAACGCACATGGATCCACTAGATGCCGATACACTTAGGGCAATCTTAACCGAACCTAAAAATGCCATTATCAAACAATACAAAAAATTGTTTGCTATGGATGATGTTGATTTTACAATCACTGAAGGGGCTTTAGATTATATTGTAGAGAAAGCTATTGAATATAAACTTGGTGCTCGAGGTTTGCGTTCGCTTTGTGAGGAAATCTTAACAGAAGCCATGTTTGATTTGCCTGGCTCTGATGAAACAAAACTGAATGTAACCAAGGCCTATGCGGAAGACAGACTAAGTAAATCTACTTTAAAGAAGTTAAAAGCTGCTTCTTAATTAAAAGAGGATAATAAAAAGAAACCACAATTTTAAAAATTGTGGTTTTTTTATTGTTAGGATTGATTAATAAATATTGCTGACAATATGTTATATAATAGTTAGGGTTTTTGATAAATAGCACATTTATTTACAGCTAATATAGTATCAACTTTTAAGCTTAAATTCTTTTTTGGTTAAAGTCATTTTAATTCTCGTTGAGTGAAATTTTAGTGCATTTTTTTTCGTTTAAAGACAAAAGCTATTTTGCAAATAATTTTAAAATAGCATTTAGCTCTCTTTCTTCAGATGCAAAACTCAATGTATAATCTTTGTAACCTTCTTTCAAAACTTTAATTTGGTAATCTAAATAGGGCTTTATTCTAAAATTGTATGTGGCATCTTTATTAGTAACTTGTCTATCAACTTCATTACCTTCACTATCCAAAAGAATTACCGTAGAATTAGGCAAAATTTTATCCTCTTCAGAAATTACTATCCCATTTAGCTCATTATACACCACTCTAGATTGGAATCTGTACAAATTAAAGGCATTATTCTTATTGTCCTTATTTGACGAGAAAACACCTTTTCTTTCATCTATAAAGATAAAGGCAATTTCATCTTTCTCCGAATTTACCGAATAACCTAAATTTTTTGGCAACGTATAATTATAATCAGCCACTGTAGATAAAAAGATATCGTAACCACCAAAACTGTTATGACCTTTTGATGAAAAAAATAATTCTACACCATTTTTAGCTGTGTGAGGATATTTTTCATCTTCTGAAGTATTGATAGTTCGTCCTAAATTTTCAGGGTTACCAATGCTACCATCTTCATTAATCTTTGCCTTATAGATATCAAAACCCCCAAAACCACCTCTCATATTAGATGAGAAGTATAAAAACTTGCCATCTTGTGAAACATGTGGATTTTCAATTGAATAATCATCACTACTCACAGTCAGTTCAATTTCATTAATCCATTTACCATAAGAGTCTTTTTCTAATTCTGCTTTGTAAAGCTTATAGTTTAATGAATTATTGCGTTCACTTCTTGTATAATAAATAGTATTTTCGTCAGGCGAAAAGGATACCTGCCCTTCATTAGCCTTAGTGTTTAAAATACGACTGAATAATATAGGCTGTGACAATTCGCCATAAGCTTCTACATCTGAACAGAACAAGTCTGTATATGGCTCGTTAGTTATTGGGTCTACTCCGTTGCCTAAACCACCTATTTTTTTTGATGATACAATGACTAGTTTTTTTCTAAATGTAGTACAAGCTATTTCTGAATATTTTGAATTAATTTTTGAAATATCTACAGTATAGGCATAGCCACTTTTATTTTCTTTATCAACTTTCTTTTTTTCCGGATCTGTTTTGCCAAATGAAGTATAAGTACAAAACGTAAGCGCTGTAACCAGCACAAGCATCGTAGATTTCATAATGTAGGGATTATGGATTAATTACCCTACCAAATTAATACTATAAAAATTCCGACTGGATTTTAGTCACAAATTTTAGATTAGTATCGCTTTTTTCCCGATAACTAATTAAATTATTCCTATTTCTTCGGTGAAATAACAGGTCTTTATACAGTGTTTAAACGCAGTAATTCTTCAATATAGTCTCTAGAATTTGATAAACGAGGTACTTTGTGTTGGCCTCCAAGTTTATCATTCTCCTTTAACCAATCGTAAAATAAGTTGGTTCTTGCACAGTGGATTTTTGGCTTATTCAATGTCATATTATTATAGCGCTTAGCTTCATAATCTGAGTTGAGAGCTTTTAGTGCATTATCGAAAAGCTCTTCAAAATAAGACATATTTTTAGGTGGTGTTTTAAATTCTATAATCCACTCGTGCGCGCCTTTTTCTTTACCGTTCATAAATATTGGCGCAGCAGTATAATCTACAATTTCGGCTGCAGTCCTTTTACAAACCTTTTTAAGGGCATCTTCAGCATTTTCAATAATAAGTTCTTCACCAAAAACATTAATATGGTGCTTGGTTCTACCAGAAACTTTAATTCTATGAGGTTTTAAACTCACAAATCGGATAGTATCGCCTATTTTATAGCGCCAAAGACCTGCGTTGGTAGTTATGACAATAGCATAATTTTTCCCTAATTCTACGTCACTAAGCGGAATGACTTTTTGTTCTTCAGTACCATAAGTGTCCATAGGAATGAACTCATAGAAAATACCATAATCTAGCATCAGCAATAAATCACCTGAATAATTCTGGTCTTGTATGGCAAAGAAACCCTCAGAAGCATTGTAAATTTCATAATACTTAAATTCCTTTTTGGGCAATATGGCTCTGTACTGTTCTATGTATGGGTTAAAGCTCACTCCTCCATGAAAGTAAACTTCGAGATTTGGCCAAATATCAAAAAGATTATCCTTTCCCGTCTTATCCAATACGTTATTTAATAGTACTAACATCCATGAAGGCACACCAGCCAAACTTGTTACATTTTCCTGAATGGTTTCATCTACAATAGCTTGCATCTTAGATTCCCACTCACTCATTAGTGAAACTTTGCTACTCGGAGTACTACTAAACTCCGCCCAAAAAGGCATATTATCTATAAGAATGGCACTTAAATCCCCAAACACAGTTCCGTTTTCTTTGTATAG
>JAGQZO010000135.1:0-428 GCA_020435515.1 Winogradskyella sp.
TTTACTTTAATTAAGATAGAATTTGCTATTCCGTTTTCAATACCACGAGATAAACGTTCTACATTTGTTACAAATAAATCGTCACCGACTAATTGTACTTTATCACCAATCTTATCGGTTAAGACTTTCCAACCGTTCCAATCGTTTTCATCCATACCATCCTCAATAGAAATAATTGGATATTTAGAGGCTAATTCAGCTAAGTATTCTGCTTGTTCAGCAGATGTTCTTACTTTACCTGTTTCACCTTCAAACTTTGTGTAGTCATATTTGCCATCTACATAAAACTCTGCTGCTGCACAGTCTAAAGCTATCTTAATGTCCTCACCGAATGTATATCCTGCTTTTTCTACTGCTAGTTTTATTGAATCTAATGCATCCTCTGTACCACCTGCTAAGTTTGGTGCAAAACCACCTTCATCACCCAC
>JAGQZO010000135.1:538-2698 GCA_020435515.1 Winogradskyella sp.
ATCATAAACTCCTGAAATGCAATTGGTGCATCACTATGCGAACCACCATTAATGATATTCATCATTGGTACTGGAAGTGTATTTGCAGACACACCACCAACATATCTATATAATGGCATTCCTAACTCATTAGCTGCTGCTTTTGCAACAGCGAGTGAAACACCTAAAATGGCATTAGCACCTAGATTGCTTTTATTTTTTGTCCCATCAATCTCTATCATTAATTGGTCTATCATATTTTGTTCAAAAACAGATATACCTAGTAATTCTTGAGCTATGGTTGAATTTACATTCTCTACAGCTTTTAACACGCCTTTACCCATGTAAGTATCACCTCCATCTCGTAATTCTACAGCTTCGTGTTCACCAGTTGAAGCACCTGAAGGAACAGCTGCTCTTCCCATAACACCATTTTCTGTAACAACATCAACCTCTACTGTTGGATTACCTCTAGAATCTAGAATTTGTCTTGCGTGTACATTAACTATAATGCTCATTTCTTTATTTTTTTATTGTTGATTATTCCAAAATTACGAAAATATAGACCGTAAAACAGAACAAAAATCATAATTACGATTAATATTTACTACAATGTTTTCGAAACTAAAAAAACGCAACAAAATTTGAGATTTGTTGCGTTTTTTCTACTAGTTATTTTTAATATTTTCTATAAACTGATCAAATAGATATACCGAATCGTTTGGTCCTGGACTTGCCTCCGGATGGTACTGAACCGAGAAACAATTTTTGTTCTTAATTTTAATGCCTGCAACAGTATCATCATTAAGATGTACATGTGTTATTTCTACATTTTCATTGGCTTCGGTTTCTTCTCTATTGATAGCAAAGCCATGATTTTGAGACGTGATTTCACCTTTACCAGTAATTAGGTTTTTAACAGGATGATTTATGCCTCTATGACCATTATGCATCTTGTATGTAGAGATGCCATTGGCCAAAGCTATAACTTGATGTCCTAAGCATATACCAAATAATGGTTTATTTCTTGCAATGATTTCTTTTGCCACAGCTTGTGCTTCAACCAAAGGCTCTGGATCACCTGGTCCGTTTGACAAAAAGTAACCGTCAGGATTAAAAGCTTCTAAATCCTCAAACTTAGAGTTGTATGGAAATACTTTGATGTAAGCATCACGTTTTGCAAGATTTCTAAGAATATTCTTCTTTATTCCTATATCTAAAGCTGCGATTTTATAAGTTGCATTTTCATCACCAAAATAATACGGTTCTTTTGTCGATACTTTTGAAGCCAACTCCAACCCTTTCATATCTGGTTGTTCAGCTAATTGCTTTTTAAGACTATCTATATCATCAACTTCAGTAGAAATAACAGCATTCATTGCTCCATTGTCTCTTATATAACTTACTAAAGCTCTGGTATCTACATCTGCTATGGCTAGTGTATTATATTTTTCAAAGAAATCTTCTAAAGAACTATCTGCTGAAGGACGTGAATATTCAAAACTGAAGTTTTTACAAATTAAACCCGCAATCTTTATATTTTCAGATTCCATTTCACCCTCTTTGGTGCCATAATTACCAATATGCGCATTGGTAGTTACCATTAACTGTCCATAGTAGGAAGGATCTGTAAAAATTTCTTGATAACCAGTGGTACCAGTATTAAAACATACTTCGCCAAATGCTGAACCATCTTTCCCTATAGACTTACCGTAAAAAATTGTACCGTCCTCTAATAGAATCAATGCTTTTTTTCTTTGTTTGTATTTCATCTGTTAATATTTATTGTTTTTTTAACAGTCAGATGGAACATCCAAATTATCATTCAGCTGTGTGATTAATAATTAACCAATGGATGTTTCATGTGCAATGTTTATAAGATTTCTGCCTTGACAGAAAAAGTTTTACAAAATTCCAAAAAAAAAGGATAAACTTAAAAAGTCTATCCTTTATATTTATTAATGATTATTAACATCATTTTATTCTTCTTCGTTTGAAGCTTTAGTTTCTACTGGTGGAACAGCAGTTGTGCTCTTCTTACCACCTCTTCTACTTCTACGAGTTGATTTCTTAGCAGGCTTATCAGCATTGTAAAGCTCATTGTAATCTACTAATTCTATCATAGACATATCAGCGTTATCACCTAAACGGTTTCCTAACTTAATGATACGTGTATAACCA
>JAGQZO010000136.1 GCA_020435515.1 Winogradskyella sp.
GCAGTTGTTATTCCTGCATATAATTCTTCCAAAGCTTCTAATGGAAAACGATTAGATACCGCAATAGATACTGTAATCTGAGTCGCTTTAGCATTCATGGCATAAACATCAGATAGATTAACCATTACTGCCTTATAACCTAAATGTTTTAATGGCACATAGCTCAAATCAAAGTGCACTCCTTCTACCAGCAAATCTGTAGATACAACGATTTGTTTTTTACCATAACTTAAAACTGCTGCGTCATCTCCAATACCTTTTACGGTAGACTTATGATTAATCTTAAAATGTTCGGTTAAGTGGTCAATAAGCTTAAACTCACCTAACTCACTCAAAGGTGTTCGCTTGGGATTCTTATCTTCTATCATACTGCAAAAATATTATGCTTTTTTAAATAAAAGCATTTATGCCTTCGTTAATTATACGGTAATTTTAATAATGTTTAAAATTTACTGTAAATTGCTTAAAAAAAAGACTATGCCTGTATTAGCCCTAAAAAGATACTTCTTTCAACTTATCAGATGTGCTTTTATATTTATTATGATTTTAGGCTGTTCTAATGATGATGACGGCAATGGCAATATTGATACAGACAACGATACCTTTTTAGACATTAATGATAATTGCCCGTCCGTTGCCAATGAGGACCAACTAGATACCGATAATGATGGACTTGGTGATGCCTGTGACGACGACGATGATAATGACGGTGTTTTAGACATTAATGACAATTGCTCTTTGACTTCAAATCCGCTTCAAGGAGATGCCGATAATGATGGACTTGGTAACGCTTGTGATAACGATGATGATAATGATGGCATCTTAGACGAAAATGATAATTGTCCCTTAATGGCAAACCCATTACAAGAAGATGCCGACAATGATGGTATTGGTGATGCTTGTGATGACAATACTATTTTACCTCAATTTCCTTGTGAGAATGGATTTGCCAATGGTCATCCATGTAGTGGATTCGATCTTATGAGTAATATTCCTATTGATGTTTTAGGTGGTGATGGCGCAGAAGGTAACGATTCTTGGGGTTGGACAGATCCTCAAACCGGAAAAGAATATGCTCTTGTTGGCACTACAACAAATTCCGCATTTGTAGATATTTCGGACCCATCAAATCCTATTTTATTAGGAACACTAGCAACTGCTACTGTGAATAGTCTTTGGAGAGATATTAAAGTATATAATGACCATGCATTTATAGTAAGTGAAGCACCTGGCCATGGAATGCAGGTGTTTGACCTCACGCGTTTAAGAAACGTTACAAACCCACCCGAAACCTTTACTGCAGATGCTAATTATAACGGCTTTGGAAGTGCTCATAATATCGTTATCAATGAGGATAGTGGTTTTGCCTATGCTGTTGGTTCTGATACGTTTAGTGGAGGTCCTCATTTTGTAAATATCCAAAACCCAACAATTCCTGTTGCTGCTGGTGGCTATGCTAGCGACGCGTACTCTCATGATGCACAGGTAGTTACCTATAATGGCCCTGACTCAGATTATATAGGCAGAGAGATTTTGATAGGAAGCAATGAAAATGTCGTAGTTATTGTAGATGTTACAGATAAGGCCAATCCCGTTCAAATTTCAACTGTAGATTACAGCAATATTGGTTATACTCATCAAGGCTGGTTTACCGAAAACATGGAGTACTTTTTATTGGGTGATGAAATTGATGAAATCAATTTTGGCATTAACTCTAGAACCATTGTATTTGATTTTACCGATTTGGATGACCCTCAATTTCACATGGAGTACCTCGGACCAACCGCTGCAATAGACCATAATGGCTATGTGGTAGACAATACATTTTACGTGGCCAACTATACTGCAGGCTTAAGAGCAATAGATATTTCTGGGCTAGACTCTGGTGTAATGACGGAAACAGGTTTCTTTGATACGTATATTCCAAATGACAACACAGCATTTAATGGTGCGTGGAATGTTTATCCTTTTTTTCAAAGTGGTAATATACTAGTTAGCGATATAGAGGGCGGACTTTTTATTTTAAGACCATCAAATTAGGGATTATGTCTTGCAAAATCATCATATATTGTTTTATATCTTTAATATTACTTAGTTGCAGTAGTGACGATGCTTCACCTTCTAATAAAGGTCAGCTAACGTTTGCTAAAACACTTGGAGGCACAAAGAATGATAGTGCTCAATCTGTTGTTGCAACATCAGATGGTGGTTATGCTATATTAGGTTATACTCAAAGTAATGATAACGATATAACAGATAAGCAAGACGAAAGTTTTGATTATTGGGTACTAAAGTTTGATGCTAATGACCAACTTCAATGGCAAAAAACCTATGGAGGAAGTTTAGATGATAGAGGTAATGACATTATCCAAACTTCAGATGGTGGTTATGCCATTTTAGGTTACAGCTCAAGTACTGACGGAGATACATCTGGGAACGCAGGCCTACAAGATTATTGGCTCGTTAAACTAAATTTGGATGGAAATATTTCTTGGGAAAAATCATTCGGTTATCAAGGTGCAGATTCTGGTATTGCCATGATTGAAACTAACGACCAAGGATTTTTAGTAACAGGTATTTTAGATGTTACAGCTTCTGGTGGTGAAGGCAATTCGTCTCGAACGGCTAACAGACATGCTGGTGGCGATTATTGGGCTCTAAAGTTGGATAATTCTGGTAACTTAGAATGGAGCCGTTACTTTGGAGGCAATTTTACAGATACCCCTTATGGTACGGTTCAAACTAATGATAATGGTTTCATCATAGTAGGAAGCTCAGATAGTGAAGATACCGATATTTCGAGCAATATTGGCACCTACGATTTTTGGGCCATTAAAATCTCTGCGACTGGTGATATGATTTGGGAAAAATCGTTTGGTGGTTCTCAAATCGATGAAGCTAGAGCTATCGTTAAAACTAATGAAGGCAATTATATTATTGCTGGCGATACCAGAAGTAATGACAACAATGTATCTCAAAACAAAGGCGCCGCTGATTTATGGCTGATAAAAATATCAACTGAAGGAAGTCTCATTTGGGAAAAAACCATTGGTGGCTCTAACTTTGATGTGGCTAGAGCCATAAAAAATTCTCAAAATAATGGCTTTTTGCTTTCTGGCAGTTCACGGAGCAGTGATATGGATGTGTCTGAAAACAATGGCCAAAATGATGCTTGGGTTCTTAAAACGGATAACAACGGAAATTTAGTTTGGGAAACCTCTATTGGTGGTGCTAATATTGATTTTGCTTATGATGTTGCCGAACTTACAGATGGTTCTGTTATAGCTGTTGGCGACACTGCGAGCAACGACGGTGATATTACTGAAAATAAAGGCTTTACAGATTTACTATTAATTAAAATTGAAGGTTGAAATGAAAAAAATCCTACTCTTATGCTTAACCATAATAACATTTTCTTGTGATAATGACACTAATGGTAACGGATTGCGAAATATTACAGTAGATTTTAAATTTACACATACATGGGATGGCATGGTAATAAATGACAGCAATCTTACAACTACAACAGTAACCAATGACAATGGCGAAACAATGACAATGGCAAGACTAAGGTATCTTATTTCTAGAATAGAATTAATTAATGCCAACGGAAACAGCTATACTTTTAACGGTTACAAGTTTACTGACTTATCAGATATAACAACCTATGATTTTTCAACCAACAATACCATAATACCTTCTGGCACCTATACCATCAAATTTATTTGGGGCTTTAATGAAGAAGATAATATAGATGGAGCATATCCAGACTTAAACAGTGCCTCTTGGAATTGGCCAGAAATGCTGGGTGGTGGTTATCACTTCCTTCAATTAGACGGCATGTACAACGTAGATTCATCACCAAGCCCTTATAATTTTCATAACGGTACAGCTAGGGTGAGTACAAATCCAAATGTATTTGAACAAAATTTTGCGGTCATTGAACTTTCTGAAGAGATTGTACTCTCAGGAAATGCTTCTATTGAAATAGTTATGAATATTGCAGAATTCTTTAAAAACCCAAACACTTGGGATCTAAATGTTTTAGATACACCCTTAATGCCCAATTATAATGCGCAGAAGATGATGCAACAAAACGTTCAAACGGTTTTTAGTTTAGGTGCAGTTTCTCAATAAGGAATGAAAAAAGGGCTATATATCATCCTACTTGTAATTTTCGCTAGTTGCACTAGTGAAGAACAAGGCTATGAGCCTACAGAGCTACCTCTAGAAATTCCTGAGGTATTTTCTACCTATTTAATTCCTCCTGTGATACCTACAGACAATCCTCAAACCGTTGAAGGTGTTGCACTTGGTAAGAAACTTTTTTTTGATAGAATTTTGTCTGCAGACGGTACACAATCTTGTGCAACGTGCCACGCCCCACAAAAGGCTTTTGCCGATAATTTAACGACCAGTATAGGTATAGACGGAATCTCTGGAACACGAAACTCCATGCCTTTATTTAACCTAGCTTGGAACTATGGAGACCGCTTTAATTGGGATGGTTCCGCACTAAGTTTAGAGCAACAAGCTGAAGAACCTGTTGAAAATCCTATTGAATTGCACAGTAATTGGGATGAGGTTATTACTAGATTACAGAATCATCCTGAATATCCCCAATTATTTCAATCTGCATTTAATACCACAACAATTACAAAAGAGCTTACCACAAAAGCCATAGCCCAATTTGAGCGTACCTTAATTTCAGCAAACTCCAAATTTGACAGATACACGCTTGGTCAAACCTCGTTAACACCACAAGAATTAAATGGACTTGATATCTTTTTAAGAGAAGATAAGGGAGATTGTTTTCACTGCCATGGCAATCCAAACAATCCACTCTGGACCAATAATGATTTTCATAACAATGGGCTTGATGTCACCTTTACAGATTTAGGCTTAGGAACTATTACTGGCGACCCAAACGATAATGGGAAATTTCGTTCCCCCTCTTTGCGTAATTTGGCATACACAGCACCATATATGCACGATGGCAGATTTGCAACACTAGATGAGGTTATAAACCATTACAGTGAAGGCCTTCAAAATTCACCAACGATTGATCCTTTGATGAAACAAATTGCCCAAGGAGGTGTTCAATTAACCACACAAGAAAAAGCAGATTTAAAAGCATTTTTATTGACGCTTTCTGATCCTTCATTTTTAAACAATCCCGATTTTCAGAATTAAAATTGTAAGTTCATTCTTATATTTTAATGTTTTTCATCGAAAAATAGTGGCTTTGAGCATTAAATCTCTTTTGTTTTACTTAAATTTTCAATCCCAAACTCTTATTAGATGAAACCTACTTCAAACAAAGCATTGCCTTGTGCTGTATTTGGTCATAATTTTGTTAAAACAAGAACGTTGCAAGACCATACTGCCGAGCTAACCTGTACGCATTGCAACATCGCCGTAAGAACAGACATAAGCGGCAATTTTGAGGAAATAAGCATATCTAACAAAAACATTCAGACAGCCCTTAGGAAACTGTTTCATCTTAGACTCCAAACTGCTAAGCCTAAATTTTCTTAATCTATAAGAAAACTCTATTAAATCATATGCTAATATAATGTTAGTTAATATGGTTAAACCTTAGTTATATCGTATATTTGCTTTCAATTTAGAATTAATCTACTTTAACCTTATGATTAAAGTTTCTGAACAAGCAAAGAAAAAAGTCATCGAACTTATGAATGACGATGGCTATGATCCTAATACCGATTACATTAGAGTTGGTGTTAAAAGTGGTGGGTGCTCTGGTTTATCATACGATTTAAAATTTGATAAAGAGCAACTTGAGGATGATAAAATTTTTGAAGATAACGGTGTAAAAATCATAGTTGACAAAAAGAGCTTTTTATACCTCATTGGTACCACTTTAGAATATTCGGGAGGATTAAACGGAACAGGATTTGTATTCAACAACCCAAACGCCAACCGCACATGTGGTTGTGGAGAATCATTTTCACTTTAAAAACACGTAATGAGTAAATATACTGAAGACGATCTAAGAGAAGAGTTAAAAACCAAAGAATACGAATATGGTTTTTACACAGATATTGAATCTGAAACTTTTCCCAATGGACTTAACGAAGATATAGTAAGAGCCATCTCTAAGAAGAAAGAAGAGCCAGAATGGATGACAGAATGGAGGCTGGAAGCGTTCAAGGTTTGGCAAGAAATGGAAGAACCCAATTGGGCCAATGTACATTATGAAAAGCCAGACTTTCAGGCAATATCCTATTATTCGGCTCCAAACAAAAAACCTAAATACAATAGTATAGATGAAGTTGATCCAGAACTTTTGGAAACTTTCAACAAACTAGGTATTTCTCTAGATGAGCAAAAGAAATTGGCTGGGGTAGCTATGGATGTTGTTGTTGATTCAGTTTCTGTAGCAACAACTTTTAAAGAGACACTTGCTGAAAAAGGTATCATTTTTATGAGTATCTCAGAAGCCATTCAAAAATATCCAGAGCTTGTAAGAAAATATATTGGCACCGTTGTTCCTCAAAAAGACAACTTCTATGCGGCTTTAAACTCTGCCGTATTTAGTGATGGATCGTTTTGTTATATTCCAAAAGGTGTACGTTGTCCAATGGAGCTTTCAACCTATTTCCGTATTAATCAAGCAGGAACCGGGCAATTTGAAAGAACCCTTGTCATTGCAGACCAAGGTAGTTATGTCTCGTACCTTGAAGGCTGCACAGCACCAAGTAGAGATGAAAACCAATTACACGCAGCCGTTGTGGAGCTCATTGCTTTAGAGGATGCCGAGATTAAATATTCAACCGTACAAAACTGGTTTCCAGGAAATGCTGAAGGTAAAGGTGGTGTTTACAATTTTGTAACCAAAAGAGGACTTTGCGAGAAAAACGCAAAAATTTCATGGACCCAAGTAGAAACTGGCTCTGCTGTAACATGGAAATACCCAAGCTGTGTACTAAAAGGAGATAATTCTGTTGGTGAGTTTTATTCTATTGCCGTTACTAACAATTTTCAGCAAGCAGATACAGGAACGAAGATGATTCACTTGGGTAAAAACACCAGGTCAACCATTATCTCAAAAGGAATTTCTGCAGGAAAATCACAAAACTCATACAGAGGTTTAGTACAAATTAGCCCAAGAGCAGATAATGCTCGTAACTTCTCACAGTGTGATAGTTTACTAATGGGTAATGAATGTGGTGCACACACCTTTCCATACATAGAGGTCAAAAACAAAACAGCTCAGATAGAACACGAAGCTACCACCAGTAAAATTGGTGAAGACCAGATTTTTTACTGTAACCAACGAGGTATAGATACCGAAAAAGCCATTGCCTTAATCGTAAACGGATTTAGTAAAGAGGTGTTAAACAAACTGCCCATGGAGTTTGCTGTTGAGGCCCAAAAATTATTAGAAATTAGTTTAGAAGGCTCTGTAGGATAAGACTATGAAAAAAATTGCAATTATTTTATTGACATTAATAAGTTTTGTCAGTTGTAAAAACAACGCTGAAACAGAAGTTAGCTTAGAGGAAAATCGTGCTAAATCATATGACCAAAATGATGGCTACATTACCATGAAAGGTGAGTTTTTGTACTATGCTGATGCCGCCGTTTTTCAAACGGCAAATGAAATTTACGGTGTGGTGATTGATGAAAATATGCACCGTCTAAATGCTCAGGTAAAACCTTTTAAAAAGGAAGCTACTGAAATGGTTCCTGTTACTGTAAGAGTAAGAAAATTTGAAAAACCAAAAAACGAAGAAGGGTGGCCATACCGAGTTGAAATTAAAGATATATTAAAGGTTGAAAAGCCAAACCCAAATAAAGAAGATGTTATAAAACTAGCAAACTAGATATTATGTTAAAGATAAACAACTTACACGCCAGTGTAGAAGATAAAGCAATATTAAGAGGGATTAACTTAGAGGTTAAGCCTGGAGAAGTACATGCTATTATGGGACCAAACGGTTCTGGCAAAAGTACCTTAGCTTCTGTTATAGCTGGTAAAGAAGATTACGAAGTAGAGGGAGGAGATATTATTTTTGAAGGAGAAAACATAAACGAACTTGCGCCAGAAGAACGCGCACACAAAGGGGTGTTTTTATCCTTTCAATATCCGGTAGAAATTCCTGGGGTAAGCGTTACCAACTTTATGAAAACAGCTATCAACGAAACTCGCAAAGCTAAAGGCTTAGACGATATGCCTGCTAATGAGATGTTGAAAATGATCCGTGAAAAATCTGAGCTGTTGGAAATAGACAGAAAATTCCTGTCACGTTCATTAAACGAAGGGTTTTCTGGTGGTGAGAAAAAGCGTAACGAGATTTTTCAAATGGCTATGCTTGAGCCTAAATTGGCAATTCTTGACGAAACAGATTCTGGTTTAGATATCGATGCCCTTAGAATTGTTGCCAACGGTGTTAACAAATTAAAATCAAAAGATAACGCAGTCATCGTTATTACACACTACCAAAGACTGCTTGACTATATAGTACCAGATTATGTTCACGTTCTGCACAACGGACGAATAGTAAAATCTGGTTCTGCAGCATTGGCTCATGAGTTAGAAGCTAAAGGTTACGATTGGATAAAAGAAGAAGTAGGAGTATAATTTAGTTTGCAGTCCTCAGTCAAAAGATAGCATAACCGCACCGAAAACTGAACACTGCATACTGCACACTGAAAAAAATGGAATTAAAAGAAAAATTAGTATCTTCTTTCATGGCATTCGAGAATATGGTCGATATAGATTCTCCTGTTCATGACATTAGAACTGAAGCTATAAAGCATTTTGAAAACGAAGGTTTCCCAACTAAGCGTCAGGAAGCATGGAAATACACCTCATTAAATTCAATTTTAAAGCATGATTATAGTGTGTTTCCTAAACACGAGGACGCTTTAGAATTTAAGGATGTTAAGAAGTATTTCATTCACGATATAGACTCTTATAAGATTGTTTTTATCGATGGTAAATATTCTTCGCATTTATCTCAAACCACGCACGATGGTATTGATGTTTGCTTAATGTCTGCTGCACTTACAAAACCAAAATACAGATTGGTAATTGAAAATTATTTCAATAAAATTGCATCAAAAGATGGCTTGTCTTCATTAAACACTGCGTTTTCAGCAGAAGGAGCTTACATATATATACCGAAAAATAAACTAGTAGATAAGCCTATTCAGGTCCTACATTTTTCTACAGGTAACGAAGCTGCTTTAATGCTACAACCTCGAAATTTAGTTGTAGTGGGCGAAAACTCACATGTTCAAATTATAGAACGTCACCAGAGCTTAACAGACAATCCCGTCTTAACCAATTCTGTGACAGAGATTTTTGCCAACAAACGTGCCATTGTAGATTACTACAAAATTCAGAACGATAGAGAAACGGCTTCATTAATCGATAACACGTTTATTAACCAAAAACAGGAAAGTATTGCTAAAGTCCATACCTTCTCTTTTGGTGGAAAGATTACTAGAAACAATCTCAACTTCTATCAAAACGGAGAGCGCATCGACTCAACCATGAAAGGCATTACCATTATTGGTAATAAGCAGCATGTAGACCATAACACTTTGGTACACCACATAGAACCTAATTGCGAGAGCCATCAGGATTATAAAGGTATTTTTGGGGATAGTGCTACTGGTGTGTTTAACGGCAAGGTTTTAGTTGAAAAAGAAGCTCAGAAAACTGATGCTTTTCAGGCTAACAATAATATTTTGTTAAGTGATAAAGCTTCAATAAACACTAAACCTCAACTTGAGATTTTTGCAGACGACGTAAAGTGTTCACACGGTTGTACTATTGGGCAGTTAGACGAAAGCGCAATGTTTTATCTTCGTTCTCGTGGTATTCCTGAAAAAGAAGCCAGAGGACTGTTGATGTTTGCGTTTAGTAATAACGTATTAGATTCAGTGAAAATCCCTGAAATAAAAAATAGGATTACCAAGATTATTGCTAGCAAGTTAGGTGTTAAAATTGGGTTTGAATTATAAAACTTACAATAAACAATAATATTACTTAAGAAGGATTGCTAATTAGTAATCCTTTTCTTTTTAAAAACAATGTCTTTTAC
>JAGQZO010000137.1 GCA_020435515.1 Winogradskyella sp.
CCACAGAAACTGCCAGAAAAATTGGATATACGTCTGTTGGTCATGATATCATCTTTGGCTTACCATTTCAAACCGAAGCGGATGTGATAGAAACGATTCGCAAAACGGAAGCTTTAATGCCAGATCGTATTGCTTTTTACAGCTATGCACACGTGCCTTGGATAAAAGGAAATGGGCAAAGAGGGTTTAAGGATGAGGATTTGCCAACAGCAGAGTCTAAGCGTATGCAGTACGAAACAGGTAAATCGCTCTTGGAAAAAGTGGGCTACACCGAAATAGGTATGGATCATTTTGCACTAGAAACCGATGGTCTTTATAAAGCGATGCAAAACGAAACCATGCATCGCAATTTTATGGGCTATACAGCCTCAAAAACCCAGGTCATGATTGGATTAGGAGTATCTTCCATAAGCGATAGTTGGTATGGTTTTGCACAAAATGTAAAGTCGATTGAGGAGTACTATGATTTACTGGAAAATAATATTATACCAGTTTACAGAGGGCATATTTTAAATGAGGAAGATCTTAAAATTAGAAAGCATATTCTCAACTTAATGTGCCACTTTAAAACCTCTTGGTTACAACCAGGGCAAGTGTTTGATGAATTACCAGAAGTCCTCATAAAACTAAAAGAGCTAGAACAAGACGGTTTAATTGAATTTGAAAGAAAGCAGTTAACTGTAACAGAAAAAGGGAAACCTTTTATTAGAAATATTTGTATGGCCTTTGATTTGCTTTTGCAACGTAAAAAGCCAGACACTCAACTATTTTCAATGACCATTTAAAAACACTAACACCATGAAAAAGATAATTGTACCCATAGACTTTTCGGAGCATTCTGAGTTCGCCTTGGAAGCCGCCGCTAACTTGGCGCAAAAATACGATTCTGAACTTATTGTATTGCACATGTTAGAATTGTCTAATGCTATACTAACTGCCAACGGTAATTCTATCAATGAAGAAGCGGTCTTTTATTTAAAACTGGCAGAGCAAAAGTTTGATGCCTTTTTAGACAAACCTTATTTAGAAGGTATAAAAGTTACACCTATTGTAAAGCATTTTAAGGTTTGGAGCGAGGTCAATGACGTTGCTAATGAGCATCATGCCAACTTAATTGTAATGGGTTCTCACGGTGCCAGTGGAGTTAAGGAAGTACTTGTAGGTTCTAATACCGAAAAAGTAGTGCGTTATGCAGATATACCAGTACTGGTCATTAAACATAATCCAATACTATTGGATTTTGAAAATGGTGTTTTTGCAAGTGATTTTACAGATGAGGCTATTGTTCCTTATATAAATGCAAGGAAAACTTTTGAAAAGATAGGAGCTAAAATGCATTTGGTTTATGTTAACTCACCAGACGGTAACTTTAGGAGCTCCACTGAAATAGATAAACGTATATCCCTATTCCTTAAAAAGGCTGATGGTGATTTGGATAACCTTGAAAACGTGCATGTTGTTTCGGATTATTCAATAGAAAAAGGGATTTTGAATTTTGCCAACACTATTGGTGCAGATCTTATTGCTGTAGCTACACATGGCAGAAAAGGCTTGGCACATTTCTTTGAGGGAAGTATTTCTGAAGACATTGCCAATCATTCCACCTTACCGGTTATGACGTTTAAAATATAGTTCTTGATGTTTATTAGTTAGTGTTATTAATATCAAGTTAAAACGCCAAATCTCAAAGCTTTGGCGTTTTTTTATTGTATAGTTTTTCTAAACTCTTTTTCTTGCTGAAAATTGAGATTCAAATCTTGTTTCACACGATCTGATGTTGGTCTTAACGATATAAGATATGCCAATAGAACTAAAGCAATGATTAAATAGAATAGGTTGTTGCTAATCATAAATATAACAATACTCAAAAAGGCAGGGCCTTCAATTAAAGCGATTCTTATAATATGTGAAGATTGATAGGCTATTAGTTTTTCTTCAAGGGTTTCCTTTTCATAAATACGTTTCAATTGTGTTTTAAATAAAAAGACACTTGTTGATATCCCTCCAACTGCAAATAAAGGAGCGAGATATAAAAACAAGTCGTCAGAATCATTAAAACTCATTATTGGATCATCTGAAATCAAAAAAGAAAACGTTGCGAAAGCTAAAACTGCCACACTATATCCATAGTGTATTGTGATTAATGTTTTTAAGATGTTTTTTGGACTTTTTGCTTTTTCGCTCATTGACAAATTACTATTTAACTTTCTCAAATCAAATATAATCTCTATTAATGACAATCAATAGCACTAGTAGCCATTTCAACTACAGGAGCAGGAGAGATGTAAGGAATACCCAAACCTAAGCCTCTAAGAATGAATAACACACCTATTATGACTACAAAAACAGGAATGGCTTTTTGTATGCGTTGTTTTATGGTTTGGTTTAAAAACTTGCCTAAATAAATAGCTGAGGTCATTAATGGAATAGTGCCCAAACCAAATAAAACCATATAAAAACTACCTTGCAACAAATTGCCAGTAGCTACCGCGCCAAATACAGCCATATAGACTAAACCGCAAGGTAAAAAGCCGTTAAGAAAGCCTATGGTTAAAAATGTGTCTGGAGTTTTTTTCTTTAAAGCTTGTCCGAGATTAGACTTTACTTTGGAAATGACTTTGTTTAAAGGTTTAGATAAGTTGTATTTTGCAAAAGTTTTATAAGGAATTAGAACAACAACAATCATCAATATACCAATAGCTATAGAAAGTTGTTGTTGTACACCAAATAGATTAAGGCTTTTACCAACTAATCCAAAGACCAAACCGATAAGGCTATATGCTAATAACCTACCAATATGGTAAATACCGATTTGAGATACTTTTTTAAACGAATTAGTACGATCTACAGGCAGCATAAAGGCTATAGGTCCACACATGCCTACACAGTGCAAACTACCTAATAATCCTAATATAAATGCCGAATATAGCATGTTAATAATTTATGGCTTCCTTATAGAGGTATGACTCATTGCTGTAAGTCCAGTCTATACTAATGTTCCAGCGACCATCTAACAATTTATTGTCAGGTATGAGCAAATTGTGATCAGATAATGAAATAGGAATTTCAAAATCTAACTTTTTGTTAGATGGTCTATATAGGAACACTGTACCTTTAATCTTTTTTACGTCTAAGTTTTTTGGAAATTCAACAAGTATACCTTCTTTAGTCTTCTTCCAACTAACATTGGTTTTTAGATTTTTAGAATTTTCTTCTTTATCAATATCAGTTTGAAATTTTAATTCTTGTTGGTAATAATCTTCTACAACCAAATCATGATTGTATTTATCGTTTGTAGCCATGTTGATTACAAAATACATGATAAAGGCAATAAATGCTGCAAAAGCTATAACGATTGCTGTTCCCCAATTTACTTTCATAACACAATTTTATTTTGTCATCCTGAACTTGTTTCAGGATCTAATTATAACTCCTTGGACCTAAGAAGGTCACAGAAGTTGTTTCTATTAATTTGTCTCCACTATACACATCTATAGTCAAGTTGTTTTTGTCTCCAGAAAGGTCACTTTGTTTTAATTCTATAAACAAAGTTCCTTCTGCCAGCCCACTTTCTTTTACTGTAAATGAATCGATAGTAGAAACCAGTTTTATTTCACCATCAATACCTCTAAGTTTAAAACTAACATTCTCAATGGTTTCGGTGGTTTTATTTACAATTTTATAAGTGTAGACGTTACTGATAATATTATTGTCTTTATGCTCGTATAGTTGACCAGGTAATCTTAGAACTCTCGCTTCAACATCATTTCTTAAAGCTAACATGCCTAGTAATACACCAATTAAGATAATGAGTACAGCGATGTAGCCTTTCATACGAGCCGTAATTTTAAAGGGCTCTTTCTTTTCTATATTGTCTTCACTTGCGTAGCGTATTAACCCTTTAGGCTTATCGATTTTTTCCATTATGGTATCGCACTCGTCAATACAAGCTGTACAGTTTACACATTCCAATTGTGTGCCATTTCTTATATCAATACCTGTTGGGCAAACATGAACGCATTGAAAACAGTCTATACAATCACCATGACCCAAAGCATCTCTATCTTCATTTTTTCTGAATTTTTTTCTGCCATTTTCACCCTCGCCACGTTTGTGGTCGTAGGCAACTACGATAGATTTATTATCCAAAAGTACACCTTGCAATCTGCCGTAAGGACAAGCTATAATACAAACCTGTTCTCTAAACCAAGCGAAAATAAAGTAGAAGACACCTGTAAAAATTAATAATGGAATTAATGTGCCTATATGCTCTGATGGACCTTCTTTTATGTATCTTAGGAGTTTATCACTGCCAATTAAATAGGCTAAGAAGATGTTAGCGATTAAAAACGAGATCACTAAAAAGATAAACCATTTTAAAGTACGCTTTCTAATTTTTTCAGCATCCCATTTTTGTTTCTTAAGACGTATTTGTTTGTTGCGGTCTCCGTCGATCCAAAACTCAATACGTCTAAAGACCATTTCCATAAAGATGGTTTGCGGACAAATCCATCCACAGAAAATACGACCAAAACCAACCGTAAATAGGGTAATGAATACTACACCTATTATCATGGAAATAACGAACAAATGAAAATCTTGTGGCCAGAATGGAAAACCAAAGATGTTAAAACGCCTTTCTAAGACATTAAACATTAAGAATTGGTTACCATTAATTTTTATAAATGGTGCTGCAAAAAGAAAAGCTAATAGAAAATAACTTACCAGCTTTCTCTTTTCCCAGTATGGTCCTGAAGGTTTTTTAGGGAAAATCCAATTACGTTTACCTTCTTCATCGATGGTACCTATTGAATCTCTAAAAACTTCGTTTTCTGGCGTTTCCATTAGGGAGTGATTTTATATTAATTTAATTAGAGGCAACAGTTTGGGCTTCTTCAATAACCTCAGAAGCGTTTTCCTCAGTTTCATTTGTTGCATCTTCAGTAGATGTTTCATCTGTTTCAGATGACTCGGAAGTATCCTCAGACTCGTCTACCCAAATATCTCCTTCAGCTTCTTTTGGATTAGCTGGTGTAGTACCTTGGAATTGTAATACATAACTTGCTACTTGAGCCATTTCTATTGGTTTTAAGTTGGCTTTCCAGGCAACCATGCCTTTACCATCTCTACCACCTTCTGAAATGGTGTTGAAAACATTTTTAATACCACCACCAAGAATCCAGTGTTTATCTGTTAGGTTAGGTCCAATACCACCACCACCATCAGCCATATGACAAGCTACACAGTTGGTTTCAAATATTTTTTTACCAGCATTTAAGTCTGATGTTTCGGTAAGGACTTCTACAGTATTAACGTCTACTAAATTTTTTGCAGTCTTTTTATACTCTTCAATAGCTTTGTTAGCTTCAGCATATTCAATTTCATATTCTTCAAACTGATTGGTAGCATTAAAAACATCAAATCGTAATGTGTAAATAACTGCAAAAATAATTGTAGCGTAGAAGCCATATAACCACCATGGTGGAAGATTATTATCTAATTCTCTAATACCATCGTAATTATGGTCTAGAATAATTTCTGCTTCTGCTTCAATAGGCTTACCACCTCTTAGTTTTTTATAAGTATTCTGAATCCATAACGAGAATTTAGATGGTGCTGCTCTCTGAGCATCATATCTTGCTTTACTTTCTTCATCTAAACTTTGATATAGAATATTATCCATTGTTCCCACAATACCTTCTATTGCAATTAAAAATAGAAGCACAAGTAAGAGGAATAAAAGGATAACAGGTTGTTCCATAAACGCTGGCTGGTCACCAGAGTCTATAAAGTACTCAATGAGTCCTGCAATTGCAAAGAATACTACAGGTACTCTAATATATGATGGAATTAAATTTCTCATGATTGTGTGTCGTTTTGGTTATCTAAAGGAATATTACTGACTGTTGTTATATATTCTTTCTTTGCTGTAAATACCCAGAAAAACAGAGCTACAAAAAAGATAAAGAATATTAAGAGGGATATCAAGGGATAGATTTCTATCCCTGTGATACTTTCCATATGATGTTTTACAAATTTTAACATGATGATTAGTTTTGAGCAGTTTCGTTCATGATCTCTTTCACTTTAATATCTGTACCTAGACGTTGTAGGTAAGCAATAAGTGCAACAATTTCTCTGTTTCTCATTTCAATGAAATCTTCACCACCAGCTGCTTTATCTGCTTCATAAGACTTGGCAAAATCAGGATCACTATAAAGATTTTTCTCTATTAGAGTACCTTGTTCTAACATCGAAGCCTGAGCGTTAGCGATGTCTTCTTCAGTATATGGTACACCAAGACTAACCATGGTTTCCATTTTTTGTTCTGTCATAGATTTGTCTAACGCACTTCTGATTAACCATTTGTATGCTGGCATAATAGAGCCTGAAGACGTTGTTTGTGGGTCGTACATGTGGTTAAAATGCCAGTTGTCATTGTATTTTCCACCAACGCGATGTAAGTCTGGTCCTGTACGTTTACTTCCCCAAAGGAATGGATGATCGTAAACATATTCACCAGCTTTAGAATATTCACCGTAGCGTTCTGTTTCACTTCTAAAAGGTCTTACCATTTGAGAGTGGCAACCAACACAACCTTCTCTAATATAGATATCTCTACCTTCTAATTCTAAAGGAGTATATGGTTGAACACTACTTATTGTTGGAATATTAGATTTTACAACTATGGTTGGTATAATTTGTACAATACCACCTATTAAAATAGCAACTGTAGCATAGATAGTTAGTAGTACAGGCTTACGCTCTAACCAAGTGTGCCATCCTTCTCCTGCAACACGTCTCTTAGATACACGTTTTAATGCTGGTGCTTCGGCAAGTTCGTCTGTTACTTTATTACCAGATCTTGCAATTGTAACTATAACATTATAAACAAGGATTAACATACCAGTGATATAAAGTGTACCACCAATAGCACGCATCCAGTACATTGGCATAATCTCAGTTACTGTTTCAAGGAAGTTACCATAAACTATACTGCCATCTGGGTTAAATTGTTTCCACATGCTTGCTTGAGTGAAGCCAGCAACATACATAGGTAAGGCATAAAGTATGATACCTAGAGTTCCTACCCAGAAGTGTAGGTTAGCTAAACCGACAGAATGTAATTTAGTTTTAAATAAACGTGGTATTAACCAATAAATCATACCAAAGGCAAGGAAGCCGTTCCAAGCTAGTGCTCCTACGTGAACGTGCGCAATAATCCAATCTGTAAAGTGCGCAATGGCGTTTACGTTTTTAAGTGATAACATAGGACCTTCAAACGTTGCCATACCATAACCTGTAATCGCAACAACCATAAATTTAAGTACAGGATCTGTACGTACTTTATCCCAAGCACCACGTAAGGTTAATAAACCGTTGATCATACCTCCCCAAGATGGTGCAATAAGCATAACAGAGAATGTTGTGCCTAAATGTTGTGCCCATTCTGGTAAAGCTGTATATAATAAATGGTGTGGACCAGCCCAAATGTATATGAATATTAAAGACCAGAAGTGAACAATAGATAATCTATATGAATATACAGGTCTATTAGCTGCTTTTGGTACAAAATAGTACATTAAACCTAAGAAAGGTGTTGTTAAGAAAAATGCTACAGCATTATGTCCGTACCACCATTGTACTAAGGCATCTTGTACACCTGCATAAACAGAATAACTCTTAAAGCTAGTTAAGCTAACAGGAAGTTCTAAACTATTGAATATATGTAGTACTGCAACGGTAACGAAGGTTGCGATATAAAACCAAATGGCTACATACAAATGTCGTTGACGACGTTTAAGCATTGTACCAATGAGGTTAATACCAAAAGCAACCCATACTACTGCGATAGCAATATCAAAAGGCCACTCTAATTCGGCATATTCTTTTGAAGTTGTATAACCAAGAGGAAGCGTGATGGCCGCACCTACAATGATTAATTGCCAACCCCAAAAATTAATGTTACTTAATAAATCGCTGAACATTCTTGCTTTTAGTAACCTTTGGGTTGAGTAGTAAGTTCCTGCAAAAATGGCATTACCTACAAAGGCAAAAATTACTGCATTGGTGTGAAGTGGTCTTAAACGACCAAAACTTAACCACGAAATACCGTCGGTCATATTTGGGAATAAAAACATAAAGGCCAAAATAAGCCCAACGAGCATCCCAACCACACCGAAGACTATGGTGGCGTAGAGGAATTTTTTAACGATTTTGTTATCGTAGTAAAATTGTTGCATTTCCATATTAATATAATTAGTCAGTTTTTGTTGATTTTTTTGGTTTTACTATTTCGTCTTCGAATAACATGCGTACCGATGGAGTATAGCTATCATCGTATTGACCAGATTTTACGGCCAATAAAAAAACAATAAAGAAAGCTACACCTACAATGACACTTACTGTTAAAACTATGTATATAACACTCATACCTATTTTGAAGTTATGGTCCAAATTTACAGTTGAACCTTTTTTAAAAACATGACTTTTATCATGTAGACTTAATTTTTATTTCAAATTATCATTTTAGTTTTCTCCCAATAAAATTGGTGCAAACCGTTGTAAACACAACAATACTTATGGAGCTTAAAGGCATCAGAATTGCAGCAACTACTGGTGCTAACTGGCCAGTGACAGCAAAGTATAATCCAATAACATTGTATATAAATGAGAGCACAAAACTCCATTTAATGATTTTTATAGCCGATTTTGAAGCCATAATGAAACGATACAATTGCTTAAATTTTGAAGCATCCAAGATGGCATCACAAGCAGGAGAGAATACATTAACATTTTCAGAGATGGCAATACCCACGTCACTTTGTGCCAAGGCACCTGCATCATTCAGCCCATCTCCAACCATCAATACTTTTGCACCTTCAGACTGATGAAATTTTATAAATTCTAACTTATCATCTGGCTTTTGGTTGAAGATGAGTTTTGTTTTTGCAGGAAGTAGTTTTTTTAAATTTTCAAGCTCACCTTCATTATCACCAGAAAGAATAACTAAATCAAAATGTTTCTTTAGTTGGTTAAAGAGTTTAGCAACTCCTTTTCTGTAGCTGTTGTAAAAGGTAAACCTTCCTTTGTAAACATCATTGCTACTAACATGTACGGTGGTATTTAGCGTTGAAGTTTGATTGGCACTACCTACAAAACTTGCAGATCCAATTTTCAGATTTATGCCTTCATGTTTTGCCTCAATGCCTTTGCCTATATGTTCTTCAAATCGATCAAGCGTAATGATATTGTGTTCATCTAAAATGTTGTAGAGTGTTCTGCTCAAGGGATGATTAGAGCCTCTAAGTGAGTTTTTTAAGACCAAACTCTCTGAATCTGATAAGGATATACCTTCATATTCTGCACTGCTATCTTTGTTGGATGTAATGGTTCCTGTTTTATCAAAGATCACGGTATTGATATGTGCCAATTGCTCAATAACACTCGCATTTTTTACGTAAAATTTTAATTTCCCAAATATGCGAAGTAGGTTTCCAAAAGTAAAAGGAGCAGATAACGCAATAGCACAAGGACAAGCTATGATAAGTACTGCAGTAAATACATTCATTGCCTTGGTAGCATCAGTAAACAACCAATACGATGTTGCAATAACAGCAATGATGAGAATAGCAATTGTGAAATGCTTGCTTATGTTATTGGTAATATTGGTAAATCCATCTTCTTTATTCTTATTAAAGACATCGTTGCTCCACAATTGGGTAAGGTAACTCTGTTCTACAGATTTTAATGCTTCTAGCTCAATGACACCTGCAGTCTGTTTACCACCAGCAAACAGTTTATCGCCAGATTCTTTTGTTACAGGTTGGGATTCACCAGTAACAAAACTGTAGTCTATTTTTCCTTTGCCATTAATAAGTATGCCATCAACGGGAATCAATTCTTCATTTCTAATTAATAAGCGGTCACCTTTTTCAATATCATAAACCTGAATGGCATTTTCGCTACCATCTTTTTCAATTTTAGTAATGGCAATAGGGAAGTAGCTTTTATAATCGCGCTCAAATGATAGAAAATCGTAGGTTTTTTGCTGAAAAAATTTTCCTAGTAATAAAAAGAAAACCAATCCTGAAAGGCTATCAAAAAAACCTGAACCGATGTCAAAAGCGATTTCAACAGTACTTCTTATAAATAAAACGGAAACACCTAAAGCAATGGGTACGTCAATATTTAAAAGTCTCGCTTTTAAGCCTTTATAAGCCGATACAAAATAATCTTGCGCCGCGTAGAAAACCACAGGAATGGATAACGAAAACATAAGCCAACGGAACATATGCTTGTATTGTTCTAACCAGAATTCATTAATTTCAAAATACTCTGGAAAGGACAAAAACATTATGTTTCCAAATGCAAAACCAGCAACACCAAGCTTATAAATTAGTGTTCTATTAACTTGCTTTTTACCAGCTTTAAAATCATCTAGACTAATGTAAGGCTCATAACCTATGCTACTAAGTAAAATCACCACAGATTTTAAATCTGTAGCTTGAGGATTGTAAGTAACTCTAACCGTTTTTTTACCGAAGTTAACCTGTGAGTCTGAAATGTTAGGGTTTAGTTTTTTAAGGTTTTCCAAAATCCAAATGCAAGAACTACAATGAATATGTGGAATGTACAGCGTGGCTATTTCAATCTCGTCACTTCTAAATTCCGTGAGTTTTTCAATAATATTTTCTTTTGACAGAAAATCGTATTTTCCTTCAATTTCTTTGGGAATTGCACCTGGTGAATTTTGTAAATCGTAGTAACAAGTTAAATCGTTTTCATTAAAAATTTCGAAAACGGTTTTACAACCGTTACAACAAAACGATTTTTCCTGAAAAGTGATAGGGTGGTTACCACAGTCGTCACCACAATGAAAACAAGAGTTGTTTTCCATTTTTAATTTGCTCATTTATACCTGTAACAAAGGTGACATTATCTTAAAAGATAAAATATGATATTTGTCATGTTATCATTATATTTGGGTAATCACAAAATCAATTGGTATGAGTAAATGTGAGTCTTGTATTATTAAGGAGTTTAATTCCTTAAAGTCTTTAACGCGCGATGAATTAATGCGAGTTTCTGCTTGTAAAACAGGGAAATTCTATAAAAAAGGTCAAATTATCTTTGAAGAAGGCGAGGTTCTTAATGGCGTTTATTGTGTAAAGTCGGGTGTTTGTAAATTGACTAAGTTAAGCGAAAATGGAAAGGATCAAGTCGTAAAACTAGTTGTTAAAGGAGATTTGTTGGGCAAACGGTCTCTAGTATCTGATCAAAAAACAAATTTAAGTGCTGTAGCCTTAAATGATATGGAAATGTGCTTTATCCCTAAAAGTGAGATAATTGATGATTTATCCAAAAATCCAAAGTTTACCATGGACGTATTAAGAGAAATGGCTAATGATTTAAGAGAATCAGACGTATCGTTGGTAAATATGGCCCAAAAATCTGTAAAGCGCAGGATGGCTGAAATCTTGATGTATATTCATGACAATTTTGGAACAGATAATGAAGGTTATTTAAGTATCGTTTTATCTCGTGAAGATTTTGCAAGTATAGTAGGAACGGCCACAGAGTCTGCTATTAGGATATTATCCCAATTTAAAAAAGAGGATTTGATTTCGACTAAAGGTAAGCATATAAAGATTGAAGATTATAACGGCCTTAAATGGATAGAATAAAAAAAGCGCTCTA
>JAGQZO010000138.1:0-412 GCA_020435515.1 Winogradskyella sp.
ACAGTTCTGAAAAGGGAAAATACGAGGTAAGCTTTAGACTAAAGCAAGGCTTTTACAATTACAAATACGTTGTAGTAGATAGTGAAACTGGTGAGCTTGACGAAGGTGCCATAAGCGGTGACTACTGGCAAACAGAAAACAATTACAAAGTACTGGTTTATTACAGAGATTTAGGTGCTAGATATGACAGACTCATAGGGTATGGAGAGGCAACCTCTGTAGATATTTCTAATTAATACATTACCTGAGAAGGCACAACATTTTTGAACGTATCGTATTTTAATTTTTTATCTACTAATTTCCCCACACTTTCATCGTAAGTAAGACTCTGCTCTATGGGCTTTGCATACACATGAAGGCTTAATGCTCTACTGCTCTTACTATTCCTTAATCTATGGAAGCCGCTCAACTT
>JAGQZO010000138.1:486-8309 GCA_020435515.1 Winogradskyella sp.
ATAAAAGTCTTCCTCCATTTTTCCTTCGAGCAAGTAAACCCAACAATCTTCACCATCATGATCATGAATGGCGGTTTTCTGGCCTTTATCCCAACAAATTAAAATAAGTTCAAAATTATCATCTTTATAAAAACAGTTTCTAGTATAGCATTGAGGCTCCCAATATTCAATTTCAGAAAAGTCTATATCTTCAAAATTAAAATTTAGTAGAATTTCTGTGTAATCTTCTTTAGATGATTTCGACAATAGACCAATTAGTGTACGTATCTGTTCCTCTGTTTTCAATATTTAGGAAAATAGTTCTTTAATACCGAAAAATAGGAATAAATTTATGCTATGCAAAATTTGAAATAAAACTAATGCAGAAAGATCTCGAAATATTTCTTCAACTTGCTAAACAACTACTACTTGAAGAAGAAAACCATCCAGTTACTAAACCAATTCCAACATCAGAATTATACCAAAAGCTCGATCTGTCTTTAAATCCTGAAGGCATCATTGATGATGAACTCATTGTGAATTTAAAGTCCATTATAAAAAGCACACCAAAAACAGCTTCAAAATCATTTTTCAATCAATTGTTTGGTGGTCGAATAGGTAAAGCCACACTTGGCGATTTACTTGCGGTAATGCTCAACAACAGTATGTACACCTATAAAGTAGCAGGTCCACAAGTTGGGATAGAAAAGCAGGTTTTGAAAAATATATGCAAGCTAATTGATTACTCAGAACATAGTGATGGCACCTTTGCACCTGGTGGCTCCATGAGCAACATGATGGCGCTTATTATGGCTAGAGATGCTAAAAATAATGCGATTAGAACTGAAGGTCTTTCAACAAAAATGACGCTCTATACCTCTGCAGAATCCCATTATTCCATTTCAAAAAATGCAGCTTTAATAGGAATAGGTCGTGAACAAGTGAGATTTGTTAACACCAACGATAAAGGAGAAATGCTAACAGACCATCTGGAAATTTTGATAAAGAATGACATAATCCACGGACACACACCTTTCTTTATCAATGCCACGGCTGGCACTACCGTTCTGGGTGCTTTTGATGATATTGAGGCCATTAGTAAAATCAGCAAAAAACATAAGCTTTGGCTTCATGTTGATGGTGCTTATTGTGGTGGTGTTATTTTTAGCAATACCTACAAACACTTGGCTAAAGGATTAGAGCATTCGGACTCTTTTAGCGTTAATGCCCACAAAATGTTAGGCACGCCTCTAAGTTGTTCTATTATCGTAACGCAACACCCAGAACAACTTCACCATTCATTTTCTAACGAAGCAGATTACCTCTACCAAACCGATGGAGACGATTTTAACCTAGGTAAAACATCGATGCAATGTGGCAGGCGAAATGATGCTCTTAAAATCTGGACACTTTGGAAATCAGTCGGCACAAATGGTCTAGAAGAAATTGTAGATAAACAATTTGAAATGGCACAGATTGCAAGAAATTACATTAAAAATAATAGCGATTATAAACTTTACAGTTTTGATGATTCTATTTCGGTTTGTTTTAACTATAAGAATATTGATGCTAAAGAATTATGTACATCGTTATATGAAGAAGCTGAGCTTATGGTTGGATTTGGTTCTTACAAAAACGAACAATTTGTACGTATGGTAACCATTAATAGCTTGTTGGAAGAAAACGATATTATAGCATTTTTTAAAACTTTAGAAGTGCACGTTAACGATAAAATGTTAAAAATATCCACCTCTTAGCCAAAATATAAGGCTTCAATGAAAATTTATTTTATTTTAGCAAATACAACACTCAGATAATCAATGGTACAACAAGTTACAAGCGGCATTAAGATTTCCGTAGAAACCAATTTTGAAGGTACATTTTATAAAAATTATAAAGTCCACTTTGCTTTTGGTTATAAGGTAACCATTGAAAACCAAAGTAAAGATTCTGTTCAGTTGAACTCGCGTTACTGGAAAATTTTAGATGCACTTAACAATGTTGAAATCATTGAAGGTGAAGGCGTTATTGGAAAAAAGCCCGTTCTTAAGCCTGGTGAAAAGCATACTTATAATTCTGGTTGTCTTTTAACATCTCCTTTTGGCGCCATGCAAGGGCATTATAATATGGTAAACTTTACTAAAGCCAGTAAGTTTAAAGTTTATATCCCTTCCTTTAAATTGAGTGCTCCTTTTGCGCTTAATTAATTTAGTATTAGATTTTAGTCAGTTCGAGTGATTTTTTAAAATGCTTTTACAAAATCAAAACGGTAAGTTCTATCACCTTGCTTAATGTGGAAATACGCACAATTTGAATAATGAATAAATTGATATTCAGAGTTAATATCAAAACTATCATCATTCACTTTGTAAACACCATCACAGTCCATATTACCATGAGGTGAAATTCTTCTAAAACGGTATTCAGAATCATGACCTAAATCGTGCAACTCAAACCAAGCACCTGCAGCAATACCACTTAGCCACTGCGCATGTTCTTGCTTAACGTCATTATGTTTGGGCTCTAAGGTTCCCACCAAACTTGGGTTATAACCTTTGAGCCTGTCTAAAAACAGTCTCCTATTCTCTTTGCTAACTGTAGATTTAAATTCATTTATCTTGCCTTTTTCATTTACCAAATAGACAACATCTTCAGTGTCTGCAATTACGACATTACCAATAGTACTTGGTGTAAACCATTTAGATCGAATGAGTTTTTTCCTAATTTTTACATCCGAAACACCAGCGATTAAAGCATCGGTTACAAACCTAGCACAATTACATGCCTCTTTTATAAAAGCCGCATACCTAATAAAGCCTTTGGCTTGCATAGAGTCTATATGTACTCTAGCCAAATCATAATTTACTGCCTTACAAACTGACGCATACAAATGACCATCACCATGGGTTAATTTGGGATTCACCGCTAAAAATTCAAGGATTTCCTCTAAGTTCCTTATGTCATCGCCTTCTACTTTAGCTTCAATGGGAAAATGCAATTCAAAATCAGTTTCTCTCCCTCTTACTCGCCCGTTGGGCTCTGAGGTAATGTAACGTCCAAAATCGTGATATTCTAAAACACCTGTGTCTTTATGAATTAAAACCATGGCTGCATGTCCAGCTCTCACATGATTTTCACTTCCTATTGAAAGGTATTTTAAATACTTAGAATACCATTCATCTGCATGAGAAACAATCGTTTCAGGATAAGCAAGGGTTAAAATAAAGGCATCATTTTTCAACATGCTTCTAAGTAGAAAATTTTGATGGCAACTTACAAAAAATAATGCTTCTAAGTTTCACAGAACTATAACGTTTGAAATTAACAATCTCTCATAAATATTGTACCTTTGCATTTTCAAAATTCAAACAAAAAAACAATCATATTATGTCAAAAGGATTCTTTAATGTACCTGTCGCTGTTAACGAACCTGTAAAGTCTTATGCCCCAGGTTCACCAGAACGTAAAGCTGTAGCAGAGACCTATAAAGCTATGTTCAACAGCAAAGTAGAAGTCCCTTTATATATTAATGGAAAGGATGTAAAAACTGGCAATACCAGAACGATGTCTCCACCTCACGACCACCAACATATCGTAGGAGAATACCATTTAGCTGAACAATCTCACATTGAAGAGGCCATCGCCACAGCCTTAGAAGCTCGTAAAACTTGGTCACAATTACCATGGGAACAACGTGCAGCTATTTTCTTGAAAGCAGCCGAATTGATTGCTGGCCCTTACAGAGCAAAGATTAATGCAGCAACGATGATTGCACAGTCTAAAACCATTCACCAAGCTGAAATCGATGCTGCTTGTGAGTTGATAGACTTCTTACGTTTTAACGTTCAGTTTATGACCGATATTTACATGGAACAGCCAGAAAGCACAAGTGATGCATGGAACCGTGTAGAATATCGTCCACTAGAAGGTTTCACCTATGCTGTTACTCCATTTAACTTTACCGCTATTGCTGGTAACTTGCCTGCTTGTATGGCATTAATGGGCAATGTGGTCGTTTGGAAACCTAGTGATAGCCAAGTCTATTCCGCTAAAGTTATTATGGACGTATTTAAAGAAGCTGGTGTACCAGATGGTGTTATCAATGTTGTATTTGGTGATCCTGTTATGATTACGAATACTGTTTTAGCAAGTCCAGATTTTTCAGGATTACACTTCACAGGCTCTACATATATTTTTAAAGAATTGTGGAAACAAATAGGTAATAACATCCACAACTACAAAACATATCCTAGAATTGTTGGTGAAACTGGAGGTAAAGATTTTATTGTAGCTCACAAATCCGCTAACGCTAAACAAGTAGCTACTGCGATTTCTCGCGGTGCATTTGAATTTCAAGGGCAAAAATGTAGTGCAGCTTCTAGAGCCTACATTCCTAAAGGGATTTGGGCAGATGTGAAGAAGTATGTATTAGAAGACATTGCTTCGTTCAAAATGGGTTCGCCAGAAGATATGAGCAATTTTATTACTGCGGTTATCCATGAAGGTTCTTTTGATAAGTTAGCAAAATACATCGATCAAGCCAAGGCTGACAGTGATGCTGAAATTATTGCTGGTGGAGGTTACGACAAATCCAAGGGCTATTTTGTAGAGCCCACAGTAATTGTAACGACCAATCCTAAATACACCACCATGTGTACCGAATTGTTTGGTCCTGTGATTACCATATATGTTTATGAAGACGAAGCATACTCTGAAACTTTAAAACTCGTTGATGAGACAAGTGAGTATGCCTTAACAGGTGCGATTTTAGCAACTGAGCGTTATGCCATAGATGAGGCTACTATAGCATTGCAAAACTCTGCAGGTAACTTCTATATTAATGATAAGCCAACAGGTGCTGTTGTCGGACAACAACCATTTGGAGGAGCCAGAGCTTCTGGTACTAACGATAAAGCAGGAAGTGCCCAAAACTTATTACGCTGGGTATCACCAAGACTAATCAAAGAAACATTCGTAACTCCAACCGATTACAGATATCCTTTCTTAGGTTAGAGCTTTAATATTCTGAAATACAAATCCTTAAAGGCTTAATGCTTTTAAGGATTTTTTTTGCTTTTAATAGAATATAATTCAATTATTGATGGATGACTTTTTGAAACTTTGTATCTTTTCGGTCTAAAACAAAAAACTCCCTCGTTATGAAAAAACTTTACATTTTCATTATTTTAATTGTTCCTACCCTATTATTAGCCCAAACCTCTTTCACCTCGAGCATCACACCAGATTTATCAGCCTATGGTGAAGCAACTAATTATCCTGGAGAAGGCGAATACCAGATTTTCTTGGATACCAATACTGGCGTATTAGATAAGCCTATCATTGTGGTAGATGGCTTTGATCCAGGGGACACAAGAGATATTCCTGGTTTATACAGTTTATTAGATTTTACAGGAAGCTCTGGCTCACAAAACTTAGCCGATTTAGTAAGAGCAGAAGGCTTTGATATCATTATCCTAAACTTTCCTGTCTATGTAAGAGCAGCGGATGGTGCAACAGTAGATGGTGGGACTGATTTTATTGAGCGTAATGCTATGCTACTTGTAGAACTTTTAGACATCATTAATACGGCAAAAGCCAGCAACAGTCCTGAACAAAATGTGATTATAGGCCCAAGTATGGGTGGATTAATATCACGCTATGCCTTAAACTATATGGAAGCTAACACATTAGATGCAGACACCAGATTATATATGTCTTTTGACTCACCTCATCTTGGTGCTAATGTGCCGATTGGTTTGCAACATCAATTGAACTTTCTTGCCAATAATGGTACACAACCAATAGCAGAAGTACAACCGCTTATAGATTCGTTTTTAAAATCTCCTGCCGCAAGACAATTATTAATCGATCATTTTGAAGCCCATCTACAGTCTGGTAGTCCTGTCAATTTTGACCCAGCACTAACCTTACCTCAAGCGCATCCTTTTAGAACCCAATTTGAAAGTAATATCAACAGTTTTAATACTTCAGGTTTTCCTGAAAACACAAGAAATGTGGCGATAATTAATGGTAGCGGCATTGGTAGTTCTTATTTTGCAATGGGCAACAGTGGTCCAACAGTTACCAATAGCTATACAGTAATTAACACTAGTTTTAGTGTTCCCGCAGGCGTCTTTACAGCAATTGTTGATGTTGACATAAACTTTACACCTGCTGCTGGCATAACATCTACCGTGAGTGATATTGGCATCTCTCTTTTTGGTTTTGAAGTAGAAGGGTCTGAAGCTAGCAGCCAGTCATTCTCTTATTCTGACGGAGTTGACTCAGCTCCTGGTGGACTTTTTGATTTAGCAGCTTTAACAGGAGATATAGCTGCTGGTGGTGGCACAGCAGGCGACTTCGTTAGTGCTTTGCAAATAGACAAATTTAGCTTTATCCCTTCCGTTAGTGCTTTGGCTTTAGAAATCACAGACAATGAAATAGATTGGCACCATGATATCAACCTAGCAGGTCGTGGCACCACAAACAGCACACCATTTGATAATACGTTTTTGCCAGATGATAACGAACCACATGTACAATTAACCGAAGACAATGTTAATTTCGCATTGATAGAAATCTTAACACCACCCTTAGGAGTTTCAGATAATGAAATAATTACATTTCAACTTGGGAGCAATCCCGTAAAAGATGAATTAGTCCTTCTAACAACTATGGAATCGAATGCTTCAATACAAATTGTGGATATTTCAGGAAAGGTAGTTTACAGCACTTCAATGGTATTAAACAATAGAACCACTATTCCTGTAAATCTGGCCTCAGGGTTTTATATATTGAATGTTACCTCTGATAACATGACCAGTTTCACCACAAAGTTTATTGCTAACTAATCTAAATTACAGCACATAAAAAAGCGCTTCTTTTAGAAGCGCTTTTTTTAATTATGCTTAAGTGGTAAGTGAATCACTTTCTTTGTTTCAAAAAATTCTTCTTCAAAATAATCTGATAACAGATAGGCTTTAACCGTAGTATATTGTTTTAACTCTTCGGTTAAATCACCTCCTTTTAAGTATAGAATACCATTTTTTAAGGTATTTCGTTGTTTTTTAGCAGTTTTACCTTTCACCCATTTGGTAAACTCTGGCATGGCCGTTACGGCCCTACTCACAATAAAGTCATACGTTTGGTCAATGGCTTCTACTCTACTGTGCGTCGTTTTTACATTAGTTAATTCAATAGCTTCGCAAACTGCATCGATAACCTTTAGTTTTTTATTGATGCTATCTACCAAGTGAAACTGACAGTTAGGAAACATAATAGCCAGAGGCACACCAGGAAAACCACCGCCTGTACCTACATCTAAGATTGATGTATTATCAGTAAACTGAATAACTTTGGCAATACCAAGTGAATGCAAAACATGCCTTAGATATAACTCATCAATATCCTTACGAGAGACTACATTAATCTTTGTATTCCAGTCCTTGTAAAGTGCTTCTAAGGCTGTAAACTGCTCTATTTGCTTTTCGGTTAAATCAGGAAAATATTTTAAAATTAAATCCATTGAAATGACTTTGTGCAAAAGTACATTTTTTTAATATGGATAATTTAATACAAAACCATAAGGCTTCAAATTAATTATTAGTTATCTTTGGAACTTATAATGTTTCTTAACGCTTTGCGTTATATATTAAAAATACATACTGTATGGGACAGCAAACCTTATCATTTTCAAGAGTAGATTCTGCAAAATTCTTTAGAACACTTAACAAGCGCGTCAACGATTACTTTAAAGAGAATAATATAAAACGAACAGGAAACTGGCAACTATGGCTCAAAACCGTAGTGATGTTTGCCATTTTTCTAACACCTTACTTTTTATT
>JAGQZO010000139.1 GCA_020435515.1 Winogradskyella sp.
TGCAAAAGGACTGCAAATATAAACAATAGTTTCAAAATTCAAATAGGTTTTAATTAAGAAAATAATCCTTCCATAATTCTTATTTTTGTTAGAAATCTAATCACTATTATGCAAAACATTAATTCTTATATTAAAGAACACAAACAACGTTTTATCGACGAGCTTATTGATTTACTAAAAATTCCATCTATAAGTGCTGATTCGGCTTATAAAAAAGATGTCTTAAATACAGCTGAAGCCGTAAAATCTAGTTTAGAAAAAGCTGGTTGCGAGAATGTAGAAATATGCCAAACCGATGGTTACCCAATTGTTTATGGCGAAAAAATAATTGATAAAAACTTACCAACCGTTTTGGTTTATGGTCACTACGATGTGCAGCCACCAGATCCATTAGATTTATGGAACTCACCACCTTTTGAACCTGTAATACAAAAAACAGACTTACATCCAGAAGGTGCCATTTTTGCAAGAGGTGCTTGTGATGATAAAGGCCAAATGTACATGCACGTGAAGGCTTTAGAATACATGTCAAACAATAATGAGCTACCATGTAATGTGAAGTTTATGATAGAAGGTGAAGAAGAAGTTGGTAGTGCCAATCTTGGAAAATTTGTTGCAGCTAATCGCGAGAAATTGACTAATGATGTTATTCTTATTTCTGATACGGGAATGATAGCTAAAGATGTACCTTCTATTACAACCGGACTTCGTGGTCTTAGTTATGTTGAAGTTGAAGTTACTGGACCAAATAGAGATTTACACTCCGGACTTTATGGTGGTGCTGTTGCAAATCCTATAAATGTGTTGGCTAAAATGATTGCGTCTCTTCACGATGAAAACAATCACATTACAATTCCAGGTTTTTATGATAAGGTTGAAAATCTCTCAGACGAGGAACGTGCAGAAATGGCAAAAGCCCCTTTTTCACTTGATGTATATAAAAAGGCTTTAGACATAGATGCTGTTTACGGTGAAGAAGGCTATTCTACTAACGAACGTAATTCCATAAGACCAACGCTAGATGTTAACGGAATTTGGGGCGGTTACATTGGTGAAGGTGCAAAAACTGTTATTGCAAGTAAGGCTTACGCCAAAATCTCTATGCGATTGGTACCTAACCAAGATTGGGAAAAAATTACACAATTATTTAAAACACATTTTGAACGTATTGCTCCAGATGCTGTAAAAGTAAAAGTGACTCCTCATCATGGCGGCCAAGGCTATGTAACACCTATTGATAGTATAGGATATCAGGCGGCTTCGAAGGCTTATGAGCAGAGTTTTGGAAAAACGCCTATTCCACAACGTAGTGGAGGAAGTATTCCTATCGTTGCTCTTTTTGAAAAAGAACTAAAAAGTAAAACGATTCTTATGGGCTTTGGATTGGATAGTGATGCTATACACTCACCAAATGAGCATTTTGGTATTTGGAATTACTTAAAAGGCATTGAAACCATTCCTTGGTTCTATAAGTATTTTACCGAATTAAAATCGGCTGAATAGTTTTATTCCTTTATGATTTTATAAGTCGAAGCCTTTGTTTTTGACTTAATATTTACAAAATAAACTCCTGAAGCAGTACTATCGAATTCAATTTCAATGTATGCTTTCCGGGAGTTTGTTTTTTTAATCACTTTTCCAGAAATATTATTGATAGAAACATCAATTTCAGACTCTGTAAAATTATCGATCTTAATCACAGTGTTAACAGGATTAGGATAGACTTTTATTTCATTAGGCTGAAATTCTTCTGTAGACAAAACAGAAAAATTAACACAAATACTCATCTCAGTACAACTCCCATTGGTTACTTCAACAGCATAGTTCCCATTAGTTAAAGGTGTAAATGATTGGTTGGTTTCACCAGATATTGGTGTATTGGTATCACAATTAATCCATTGGTATGTTCCTACTGCTTGGTTAGAAGTTAACAATGTTGGTGTTTGTGTTACGGTATTATCTACACTGATTAAATTGGCTTTAGTCGCTGTATAAGCCAATATTAATTTGGTTAACTCCGTCATATACTGAAAATCGATATCCTCTACTCTATCATTTGAGGTATGATAGTCTGGTGTTTGATCGTTAGTTTCCCAAGATTCACCTACTAAAACTGCTGAATAGCCTTGATTCCAAAAACGCGAATGATCACTAGCAGTTGTCCCTGGATTTACAACTATTTCATTTAAATCAAATGTATAAGTATTTAAAATACTGATTAAATCATCTTTAATGGCAATTGAGTTTGCAATATTTCTCACATCAATATCAAAGTCATTATCACCTGCGGTACCCGGAGCATCTCCATCATAACCAATCATATCCATGTTAATCACACCTAGGATATTATCCCTTGTGTTGCCATTGGTTTCATCGGCTGCTTGTTGTGCATAATAGTTAGCACCACGCAGCCCTATTTCCTCCTCGTCCCAAAGTGCATAAACAATAGTATTATCCGTACATTGATTCGAAAGGAGTCTTGCTATTTCCATAACTGCCGCAACACCTGTGGCATTATCATCTGCACAGTACGTGGTGACCGAATCGTAATGTGCACAAATAATATAAATATCGTCAGGATTGGTTTGTCCTAACTGCGTCGCGATAACATTCTTTCCTGTTGTATTAAAATTCTGAAATTCAACCGTTAGATTAGGCATAGTCTCTAAACGCTCCTTGATGTAATCCGCTGCTAAATCATTATTACTATGAACACGAGAAGTTATCGTTTGTGTACTTCCATTAATGGTTGCTGACTGCTCGCCTGAAAGCTGTGCGACACTAGTCTGCAAATTGGTATTACTAACTTGGCTCATTAAATCTTCGATAGACTGCGCTTTTACATTAAATGTTACCAAAGCAACAAAACTCAGCAGCAATAAGAGCTTTTTCATTAAAAAACAGTATTTAAAAGTTACTACAAAGATAGTGAATTGTAAAAATTTGATACTCAATTATTTTGAAATACAAATTTTAATTCTACATTTGTAGAGTTAATTCTAATTTTGTAGAACAATGGAACTCTCTAAAACCGAAGAGCAACTCATGCAATACCTCTGGAAACTCGAAAAAGCTTTCATGAAAGACATCTTGGAAATCTACCCTGAGCCTAAACCCGCCACAACAACCGTTGCAACGTTGTTAAAACGTATGATTGGCAAAGGCTTTGTGGCTTATAAAACTTACGGAAAATCGAGAGAGTATTATCCGCTTGTAAAAAAAGAAGACTATTTCTCTAGACATGTTAATGGACTAATTAAGACATTTTTTAACGATAGTGCCTCTCAGTTTGCGTCATTCTTTACCAGAAAAACAGATTTAACCAAGAAAGAACTTGAAGAGTTAAAAGCCATCATTGATAAGGAAATTAAAAACAAGTAATTATGGAACTGTATCTATTAAAATTTTCTGTTTGCCTTTTTGTGTTTTGGTTGGTCTACGTGTCATTGCTAGAAAAGCAACAAATGCATAGTTTTAAGAGATTCTATCTATTAGGATCCTTTGTTGTTGCGTTAGTCATTCCACAGATTACCATTATTGAATATATAGAACCTATTGTGCAGAATTTTGAAGTTACGAATGCTTTTATTCCAATAGAGGCAGAAGTTATACCTCAACCCATTGAGGTCACTCCTGTACTGACTTTAGAAACTATTCTTTGGACTATCTATATGCTTGGTGCAGCTCTATTTGCAATTCGCTTTGCAATTAATCTTTTTAGGCTTTACAGACAAATTGTAAAAAACGACAAACAACGCAACCATAGTTTTATCTATGTATTGCTAAAAACGTATCGCATACCACACTCATTCTTTAAATACATTTTTGTTAACCAATACCTATTTGAAAACAACCAAATACCAGAAGAAGTTAGACTACATGAAGAAACGCATGCCAGGCAATGGCACAGCTTAGATATTTTGTTGCTAGAGTTGCTTCAAATTATATTTTGGTTTCATCCATTGGTCTATATTTTAAAACATCATGTAAAACTTAACCATGAGTTTTTAGCAGACGAAGCTGTACTGCAACAAGGTGTTGCTACCAAAAACTATCAAAATATATTATTACAATTTTCGTCAAACACTCATAATAATCAATTAGCGAGTGCCATCAATTATTCATCATTCAAAAAACGATTTACAGTTATGAAAACACAAACATCAAAAACCCGAATTTGGTTAAGTACCTTATTGGTATTACCAATACTAGCCATTCTTTTTTACAGCTTTGCTGAAAGGGAATATGTTGAAAAGGATCAAGACCTTTTAGATTCAATCCAACAGAAATTAGATAAAGCAAATAAGCTTAATGTAGTGTACATAGATGGCGCAACAAAAGCTATGATGAAAGAATACAATGATTGGATTATAAAATTTAACACTACACACTACATCGATTACTCCAAATATCAACGAATTGTTGCCATCCATGATATGATGACCGAAGAACAACGTGCTTCGGTTGAAAAATATCCTGTAATACCAGACACAAATCTCTCTAAAGTAAAGCCAAAATCTCCAACAGTTTCACAATTTGAAGAATGGAAAAATACTGAGAAATATGCGCTTTGGATTGACGGTGTGCATGTTCCAAATTCAGTATTAAACAACTATGTAGCTAGTGACATCTTTCATTTTGTAGGCTCAAAAGTTCATAATAATGCACGAACTGAAAAGTTTCCACAACCATTTCAGTTTAGCTTATATACCAAAGATGGTTTTAGAAAAAATTATCAGAAATCAGCAGTTAACAACTACAATGCTATAACAAAAAAGTACTCTAATGCCATTTCTTCTTATTTAAAAGGAGACCAAAAAGATAATTCAGAATTAAAAATCTTAAAGGCACAAGCAGATAAAATCTATAATTTGTTCACTAAAGAAGAATTAAAAGAACATAACATTTTACCTCCACCACCAGTTCCTGCTGAAAATAAAAATTGGCAAAAAGTTGAAGATATTTTAGAGCAACAAAAGGCCACAAAAGAGCAAGTTGCAGAATATAACGCATGGGCTAAAAAAATGAATTCAGCCATAAAGAAAGCTGAAGCAAATAAATCTTATGAATATCCTATCATTAAACAAAAAGAGGTTGAGCATTATTTAAATATCTATAAGAATTTAATGACAAATGAGCAACGTAAAAATGCTGAAGCATGGCCAAATATACCTCCACCACCTCCGCCTCCACCAACAATAGCTGATAAAAGTGCTAAAAGAAAAACTTTAAAGGAAATCATCAAAGAAACACCAAAAGGTGCAGAGTCTGGTTATGAAATGTTAGATAATGGAGAAACTCATTATTACACCATTATTAAAGGCGAAAAAACATATTACAACAAAGATGGTTACATTACTGATGATAAGGGGAATATTCTACCTCCTCCGCCACCATCAGTTCCTGAACCACCAAAGGCAAAAAAGAATGTAGAAGACACTCCTCCTCCACCACCAGAACCAAAAAAGCCTGAGTCCACCTTAGACTTTATAATAAAGATGGCTAAAGCAAACGCTAGTTTCTATTATGAAGGAAAAGCCATCACATCAGATGAGGCCATAGCTCTTATTAAAAAGAATGACCAATTGAACGTTAATGCCTACCCAAAATCAAAAGAAGGAAAACCACTAGTCTATATCTCAAAAGAACCAATTAAGATTGACAAAAAGAAAAAATCAAAAAACTAGATTAAGAAAAAAGCCTCGAACTTCGAGGCTTTTTTATCTTAAAAATGTAACAAAATCAAAGTTTTAGCGTTCTAATAAACACTGAAAGTAGTTCAGTGTAACAAATCATCAATCAATCAAAAAACAAACCGTTATGTTAAAACAATTCTTTATCCTATGCTCAGGAGCAGATACCGACCTCTTAAACGACTGCTCTAATGGCGAACAAAATAAATATGCCGGTATAGGTGCCACTGTATTCTTTACGGCTTTAATGGCAACCATTGCTGCGAGCTACGCACTCTACACCGTTTTTGACAATTTATATACTTCCATATTTTTCGGTGTTATTTGGGGCTTACTTATTTTTAATTTAGACCGTTACATCGTTTCTACCATAAAAAAGCGTGATAATGTTTTGGATGAAATCCTACAGGCTACTCCAAGGATATTTCTAGCTGTAATTATTGCGGTGGTGATTTCAAAACCTTTAGAACTAAAGATTTTTGAAAAGGAAATCAACCAAGTACTTTTAGAACAGAAGAATGATTTAACGTTGGCCAATCAAAACCAAATTGCGCAACAGTTTAATCCTAAAATTGCTGATTTAGAAAGTCAGATTTTAGGTTTACAAAGTGAAATTGACACAAAAGAAACAGAAGTTAATGCACTTTACGATACTTATATAACAGAAGCCGAAGGTACATCTGGCACCATGAAATTGGGCAAAGGCCCTGTTTACAAAGAAAAACGAGAAAAACACGATGCTGCTCTAGTTGAATTACAACAACTTAAAACCGACAACAAAGCAAAGATTACAGCTTTAGAAAATGAAATTATAGCCCTACAAGGCGATTATAAAGCCAATGTTACAGAGTCACAACCTATTATTGACAATTTTGATGGCTTAATGGCGCGTGTTAATGCTTTAGGCAAGTTGCCTTGGCTACCATCTTTCTTTATTTTCTTATTATTTCTTGCAATTGAAACCTCTCCTATAATTGCGAAACTTTTATCTCCAAAAGGTGAGTTTGATTATAAACTTGAAGATCAGGAAACTGTTGTAAAATCTTGGGTAGACCAGCAAGTCGCAGAACGCAAACTTTTGGTGAAGACAGACAACGATATTAACAATAAGGTTTATACTGAAATTGCTGATGAAGAAGACGTAATGAATTACAAACGCCAAAAAGCTCGAGAGCTAATGCAACATCAGGCTGATGCCTTTTTAAAGAAACAGAAAGGAATTTTATAAAACAGATATTGCATTTTTCAATTTAGAATACCATAATAAACTATTACTTCTCGATACAATTTTCTAACGAAAATCACTCGAAGTGACTAAAATCATTACTTTTAGGAAAACCAAAAAACTAATCGTAATGAAATTCATCTATTTTGTTCTTGTACTTCTATTATTTAATTGCTCTAGTAAGTCAGAATCACAAATAGACTCTTTTGAAACCGACAAATCAGAAATCTTAAACGTCTTGAAAACACAAGAAGATGCATGGAATAATTATGATTTAGAAGGGTTTATGCAAGGTTACTGGAAAAATGATTCTTTAAAGTTTTATGGTAGTAGAGGCCTTACTAAAGGTTGGGAAAATACATTGAACAACTATAAAAAAGGGTATCCAACAAAAGCTGAGAGCGGCACTTTAAATTTTGTAATAAATGATATCTCAAAAATTGAAGGAGATAACTATTGGGTAATGGGTGAATATCATCTCAAAAGAGAAGTAGGTGATGCAGATGGAGTTTTCATTATAATCTTTAAAAAGATTAATGGTGAGTGGAAAATTATAGCCGATATGTCTTGCTAAATAAAAAAGTGCACACAAGCCGTTTATCTGTCACCATAAACGTACTTGGTACACTTTTTATAAAATATTTTAAAAAACTATCTGTTTAAGCCTAAGCCGCTACAATAGAACCTGTAGGTACATGTATAGTTTCAGGCTCTTCAGACTTAAAGTGGTCATAGAGCTCTTTACACCCTAAACCAACAATAGATAATTTCTTTGATTTTGTAATGGATTCATTATGCAACCTTGCCAAAGCCATTACACCAGCTCTATCTATACTTTCTACACTTTCTATATCTAATAAGATATTATCTAGTCTATCAAAAATATTTGCAAAATGCGCATTGAAAGCTTTAATACTTAGCTTGTTTAGTGTCCCTTTAATCTGAAAGCGATTGTTGTAGTTGGTGATTTGTAAATCCATAATAAATAATGTTAAATCATTAATAATAATTTAGGGCTATTAATCTGTAAATTTGGTGCTATTAATTTTTGAGGGATAGCACTAATATCTGACTAAATATTCTCAACTTCCCAGAAATTCGACAAATGGTGTTTTTGCCTAGATAATTTGAAACTCGTTGTTTATTTTTTCGATAAACAACACATTTACAAATACATAGATTGTAAGAAAAATAACTACTTAATCTTGAATTTAGTATAATGCGCCTTAAAGTCTACAGGCTTATGAATTACTTTAGTAGAAACAGGGTATTTATGGAGTAATGTTTCAGGACGAATTGGTCGCTTTTCAAAACCACCGCCACAGTTTGGACAGATATGATGCAAAAGCTCGACACAATCCTTGCAAAATGTACATTCAAACGTGCAAATCATAGCCTCATCAGAATCATAAGGAAGCCTTTTTTTACAATTTTCGCAAGTTGGTCTTATTTGCAACATTGTGATTTTAGTTTTGAATAAAACAATTAAGGACTATACCTTTGCATTATGAAATATAAATATAAGGTAATTTTGATGGTTATCCTCGCGGGAATAACTCTATTTGGGCTAATAACTGGCCGTTATTTGTTTTTAGTGTTTATGATTCCGCTGAGTTTTGACTTCTTCAACAAAAAGGATACGGATTAAACCTTTTTAACATATTGGGTGATGATGACTATTTGTTGGCCATCTACTTTTCCTTCAATGTATTCAGCATTTTCGTGATCTAATCTAATATTTCTAACAGCTGTGCCCTGCTTGGCTACCATACTAGAACCTTTTACCTTGAGATCTTTAATGAGCACTACGGAATCACCGTGTTCTAAAACTACTCCATTAACATCGCGATGTATAATCTTATTCTCATCATTTTCACCATCGCCAGATGCTTTTGCCACTTCTAACAATTCATCTTCAATGTAAAACATGTTTAGCAAATCTTGTGTCCAGTCTGCTTCAATTCTATGCAACATTCTCCAAGCCATGACTTTAACAGCATCATGCTCGCTCCACATACTATCGTTTAGACACCTCCAATGGTTAGCATCAATTTTACTAGCGTCGTTCATTTGTTCTATACAAGTTTCCGAAGCATATAGTGCTAAATCTTTGGCATCTGGAACAATATAAACCGCTAACTTTTCTGTGGCACCACTAAGTTCGCAACGATTTCCACTTCGCTTTTGAAGTTCTCTTTCTAAACTCATCTGTTTTTAATTTGAGGCAAAAGTAATCTTATTTTAGTTTTTCTCTATCCTTTTTAGAGAGTGCTTTTACCACCTCATCATAAGAATGGTCTATAAGCTTTAGAATAAGTTTTGTTGGAAGGTCAGTATCGTGAATTTTAACACTATTCCAAAGTTTTTTGTGCATATGGTAGCCAGGTGTAATTCCATCATACTCGGTACGCAACTCTTCGGCATAGTCTGGATCGCATTTAAGGTTTACAAAACCTTCACCACTTTCCCATTTAGATAAAGAAGCAAGCGCAAACATCTTATTACAAACTTTAAAAACTAGCACGTCGTCATCAAATGGAAAGTGCTCTGTAACTTCCTTTTTGTTCATGCAGTAGTTTCTATAGTCTTCTATGTTCATACAACTCCCTGCGAAGGCAGGGATTTTATTAAATTAATTATATTCTTTGCTCTAGATTGCCACGTCCTATCGTCCTCGCTATGACAAATACTATTTTAAGAGCTTCTTGTCTTCATCTTCAATCTTTAAGGCTGAATAATCCAAAGTCCAGCCAATGGTCTGTACAAGATTCTCAATAAGTTGTATCGCCTCTAGAGCTTCTAATCTAGCAACATTATACAAGCCACTTTC
>JAGQZO010000140.1:0-2621 GCA_020435515.1 Winogradskyella sp.
TTTTTGATTTTTTTCTTGATGCCTATCAAAATACACCAACCAATCAAATAGTATTAGAAGCAATTGCTTTTGTGTTTGGTATAGCAAGTGTTTGGTATGCAAAAAAGGAAAACATACTTGTGTATCCAACAGGGATTATCTGTACTGTTATTACTGTTTATTTATTGTATGTAAATAAGTATTTAGGAGATATGATGATGAATTTTTACTATTCAGTTATGAGTGTTTATGGATGGTGGAATTGGTCTCGCAAGAAAGGCGATAAATACATTGTGCCTATTTCTAGAACAAATACAAAAGAGAAGCAAATTGGTGTAGGTCTATTTTTAGTAACAATGCTTATTACGTATCTCGTTTATAAAGGATTTGACTACAAGTTAGAAATACCTAATTATATTGATATTGTGACTTCAGGAATCTTTTTTACGGCGATGTGGTATATGGCAACCAAAAAGCTTGAGAATTGGACGTTGTGGATTATTGGGGATCTTATCACAATTCCATTATATGCATACAGAGGTTTAGGGATGTTATCGTTACAATATCTTATCTTTACGGTATTGGCAATTCAAGGCTATATTGCATGGAAGAAGCACTTAAACAACAACCTGCGGACTGCATAAAAGTTGTCCTATTTGGTCCAGAATCTACGGGTAAAACAACGTTGTCGAGACAATTGGCTCAATACTATAATTCCGTTTGGGTGCCAGAATATGCAAGGGAGTATCTTCAAAATAAATGGAATAACGAACAGAAAACCTGTGAACCCAAAGATTTATTGCCAATAGCTGTAGGTCAAATAAAATTAGAGAATGAATTGGCTCAAAAAACAGATTCGGTACTCATTTGTGATACGGATATACTTGAAACTAAGGTTTATAGCGAAGCATACTACTCTGATACATGTGACCCGATTTTAGAGACATATGCTCTAAAAAATTCGTATGACCTCTATTTTTTGACCTATATTGACACGCCTTGGGAAAAAGACGATTTAAGAGATAAGCCCAACGAAAGAGAAAGAATGTTCAAAGCATTTGAAAATGCCCTTATAAAATACAACAGACCTTATGTTTTGTTAAAAGGAAATAAAAAAGAGCGCTTAAAAATTGCAGTCGGACATATTGATAACCTACTTAATAATAAAAAATGAGTTTTACTGAAAACGACATTAAGCAAATTAAAGCTAAAGGCCTAACTTTACCACAGGTAGAGTCCCAAATTGAATTGTTTAAAACAGGAATCCCTTTTACTAATATTGCAGCAGCAGCTACTATTGGTAATGGTATTTTAGATCTATCCGAAAAGCAAAAAGAAGAAGCCATCTCACATTTTGAAAACAATAAAAAAGGCTTATCACTTCTAAAATTTGTGCCAGCCTCTGGCGCAGCTACAAGGATGTTCAAATTTCTATTTAAGTTTTTAAAAGAATACGATCCACAAAAGGAATCATTAAATGCATACATCAACAAGAATGACTCAAAGGATTTGGCTTTCTTTTTGGTTGGTTTAGAGAAGTTTCCTTTTTATGAACAGATTTTAGAACGCTTACAACAAAAAGGAATTGATTTTAAAACCTTATCTACACAAGATAAGGCCGTGCACTTTGTGCAAATTATGCTTGATGAAGATGAAATGAATTTTGGTAACTCACCAAAAGGATTGCTTCCTTTTCATAGGTATAAAAATGGATATATTTCCACTGCATTTGAGGAGCATTTATATGAAGCTGCGCTTTATGCTTCAGAAGATAAGAAAGCGGATCTTCATTTTACAATTTCAGAGAATTATAGAGATAAATTCACAGAAGAGTTTAAGCGTATTGAAGAATACGTAGAAGAAAACACAGGCGTATCTTTTAATATTTCATTTTCGTATCAGCAAGAATCTACAGACACTATAGCAGTTACACCAAAGGATATCCCTTTTAGAGACGATGATGATAGGTTGCTTTTTAGACCATCTGGTCATGGTGCGCTTTTAAAAAACTTAAATACATTAGATTCTGACGTTATATTCATTAAGAACATAGATAATGTAGTAGTTAAAAAGTATAAGGATGAAGTTGCCAAGTATAAAAAAGTACTTGCTGGAATTCTACTCAAGCTACAATCAAAAGCTTTTGATTGCCTTAAGATTTTAGATAATGATACTATTTCAGATAAGGAATTTGAGGGAATTGAAGCTTTTTTAACTAACGAAATGTCTGTTAAAATTTCTGGAGAATACAAGAAATATTTGGATAAGTATAAGATTGAATATCTAAAGGAAAAGCTAAATAGACCAATTCGAATTTGTGGAATGGTGAAAAATGAGGGTGAACCTGGCGGTGGCCCTTTTTGGGTAAGGGATATGTATGGTAATTTATCTTTGCAGATTGTTGAATCAGCTCAAATAAACCTAAAGAATAAAAATCAAAAAGACATACTTACTAATGCAACGCATTTTAACCCGGTTGATTTAGTGTGTGGTGTTAAAAACTACAAAGGAGAAAAATTTGACTTAGAAGATTTTGTAGACCACAATACTGCATTTATTACTGCAAAAACAAAATCAGGAAAAGATCTCAAGGCATTAGAATTGCCAGGACTTTGGAATGGTAGTATGGCACATTGGAACAC
>JAGQZO010000140.1:2703-4286 GCA_020435515.1 Winogradskyella sp.
GACTAATTGTGGATGTTGAAGCCTTAAAATCTGAATTAACTTATAAAGCTGTCCGAAGCTCTGGTAGTGGAGGACAGCATGTCAATAAAGTGGCTTCAAAAGTAGTGCTCTATTTTATTCTTGAAGCGTCGTCACAATTTACAGACGAAGAAAAAGCACGCTTGGCAGAATTTTTTCAAAACAGATTGAACAAGCAAGGTATTCTAATCTTAGACTCTAGCGAAAGCCGAAGCCAGTTTAGAAACAAAGCTATAGTGACTCAAAAGTTTTTAGATCTGGTAATTGAAGGTTTAAAAGAAGAAAAAGAACGAAAGCTAACCAAAATCCCTACAGTTATAAAGCGTAAACGTCTCGATACCAAACGCAAAACATCTGAGAAGAAAGCCAATAGAAAACCTCCTAAAATCGATTAGTATTCAAAATTCAAAAAAATCGTAAATCTTAAATCAAAAATCGTAAATAGGTTTTATCTTTGCAGCGTTCTCAAAAAGGGGTGCTTTTTTGATTTATGAGTGACGATTTGAGATTGACGATTGATGAATCATAAGATTCAAATATCTAAAGTCTAAAATCTGAAATCTAAAATCCTTTAGGCTGAGATCATACCCATTGAACCTAGAACAGGTAATGCTGTTTAGGAAGCGAGCGTTAAGAAAATGTCTAGTAGATATTTTTAGCGAGTGCAATTAGGTCATCAATGTTGGTTTTTACTTCTGAACCTTAGATGACTTAAATTATATTCATTCAAAGCTTCAGAAATTTACCAACATATCAAATTTCATTCTAAAACCGCTCAATAAACTAATTATTAACAAAGAATAATGACCTCTTTTTATTCGATTAAAATTATTTAATCGCAATGAAAAATTTATTCAACAATCTCTTTAAAACAAAGCGACAGAGATTACCACTTTTCATTTTTATTTTAAGCCTTTGTTCAGCTTATGGACAAGAAAAATTTACAGTTTCAGGTATCGTAACAATTGATAAGGAACCTTTGCCTGGAGTAAGTGTGTACGCTGAAGGTACTGAAAAAAGTGTACAAACCGATTTTGAGGGTAAATATGTATTGAGCCTTCCGAGAGGTGAATACGAATTGGTGTTTAGTTATATGGCTCCAAACCCTATCCATAAATCAATTATTTTGGATAGAAACCTAATACTAAATGTAGAAGTTAATGAACAACTTGGAAAACTAGACGAAGTTTTAGTAAAAGCCGTACGTGTTAAAGAAAAAGCACCAATTACACACTCTAACGTTTCAAAAGAAGAGATTGCTAAACGTAATTTAGGGCAAGACATTCCTGTGTTGTTAAACTTTTTGTCTTCTGTAGTTACTACTACTGACGCAGGTGCAGGCGTAGGTTATACAGGTATTAGAGTAAGGGGTGTAAGTCCGCAATCTACCAATGTAACTATTAATGGTATACCATATAATGATGCCGAATCTTTAGGTACGTTTTGGGTTAATTTAGGAGATATTGCTTCTTCTGTAGAAAGCTTACAATTACAACGTGGTGTAGGTACATCTACCAACGGTTCTGGCGCGTTTGGGGCAAGTATTAATGTGCTAACGGATGCGG
>JAGQZO010000141.1:0-4422 GCA_020435515.1 Winogradskyella sp.
AATGTAAAGAGCTCCATCAATTCACGTGCAAAGTTCTCATTCGGTTTGTGCTTCCTGTTTTGTTTTCCATTGAGGTATTTGAGCATTGCGGCCTCCTTGGAAATGGCTTTCACAAACTTCCTAAAATCACCAAGCGCATATTGTCTCAGTGTATTGTTGTATTGCTGAATGTGCATAGGATGCCTATCTCCACAGACAAAATGATTTGCCCAAAACAGAGTCATTCGTTCACGCAGTAATTCTTTTGGATGTATCAGTCGTTTTACCCAAGCATAATTAAGCTCTAAGATTTTTTTTTGGTTTTTTTCCTGAATTTCCTTTGCTAAAGAAGGGAACTTTTTGATGTCTATTGGATTCACACCTTGTAGATACGAAAAATCCAATTGAATTGGTGTAATGCTTTGAGAATCTTTAAAAAGAGCAGTCACAACTTTTTTTCTCCCTTCAGAAAACAATGAACTCATTTTTGGATGCCACCCAAAACCAGCACGCCAATACAAATGTTGAAGCTCCTTTTGTGTCATAACCCTTAGACTACAATTTCAAATTTTGGTTTAATAAAAACAAGAATCATTCCGAAATAGTCATACCAATTAAAATTAAAATCCCGTTTCTAGATTAGAAACGGGATTTTTACATTCCAAAGTATATGATGACTATAAATCGAACTTAATACCTTGTGCTAAAGGTAATTGATCTGAATAATTCACTGTATTGGTTTGTCTTCGCATGTATATTTTCCAAGCATCAGATCCTGATTCGCGTCCGCCACCAGTTTCCTTTTCACCACCAAAAGCACCGCCAATCTCTGCACCAGAAGTCCCAATATTTACATTGGCAATACCACAATCACTTCCTGCGAAGGATAAGAATTTTTCTGCTTCTTTCATTTCATTAGTCATGATTGCAGACGATAACCCTTGTGCTACGCCGTTTTGCATCTCAATAGCATTTTCAACATCACCAGAATATTTCATTAGATATAAAATTGGTGCAAAGGTTTCCGTTTGTACAATGTCAAAATCATTTTCTGCTTCTATAATTGCTGGTTTTACATAGCAACCAGACTCATAACCTTCACCTTCTAAAACACCACCTTCAACTAACACATTTCCGCCCTCAGCTTTTGCTTTTTCAATTGCAGATAGATAGGTGTTTACAGCATCCTTATCAATTAATGGTCCGATGTGGTTTTTCTCGTCTAAAGGATTACCAATAGTCAACTGCTTGTATGCACCAACAATAGCATCTCTTACTTTATCGTAAACAGACTCATGTATAATTAATCGTCGTGTACTTGTACAACGTTGTCCACAAGTACCAACAGCACCAAATACAGCACCTGGTACTACAACTTTTAAATCTGCTGTTGGAGTAATAATAATGGCATTGTTACCACCTAATTCTAGTAAGGACTTTCCAAAACGTTCAGCAACAGTTTTACCAACGATACGTCCCATACGTGTAGATCCGGTTGCAGAAATTAAAGGAATTCTATGATCCGTTGTCATAAATTCACCCACTTTGTAGTCCCCGTTTATGATACAAGAAATACCTTCTGGTAAGTTGTTTTCCTTTAATACCTCGGCAATAATATTTTGACAAGCTACTGCACAAAGTGGAGCTTTTTCTGAAGCTTTCCAGACGCAAACATCACCACAAACCCATGCTAGAGCCGTGTTCCAAGACCAAACCGCAACCGGGAAGTTAAATGCAGAAATGATTCCAACAATACCTAAAGAGTGCCACTGCTCTCTCATAACGTGTCCTGGTCTTTCAGATGGAATGGTTTGACCATTTAATTGCCTTGATAATCCCACGGCAAAATCACAGATGTCTATCATTTCTTGTACTTCACCGTAACCTTCTTGTAACGATTTACCCATTTCGTAAGACACCAATTTACCTAATGGTTCTTTTAATTCTCTTAAACGATTACCAAATTGTCTAACTATTTCACCCCTTTGTGGTGCTGGCATAGCTCTAAACTGTAAAAAAGCGTCTTGAGCAGTTTCTATAACTTTATCGTAGTCTTCTCTTGTTGTAGTAGAAACTTTACCAATTAACTGTCCGTCTGTTGGCGAGTAAGATGAAATTAACTCACCACTTCCAAAGTTATTTGAGCCTGTAGAAGTTCCATGATTAATAGCTTTAACACCTAATTGATTTAAGGCTTCTTTTATTCCGAAATCGGTAGCAACTGCTTCCATATACGTCTATTTTTTATGAATTATTAAAATTTGCCACGAAGTTACTAATAATTTATCAGTTTAGCTTGAAGAGTGACATCTAATAATGTAACTTTAAAGCACTTAAAAATCAGCTTTCATTATGAAAAAACTTCTCATTTATTTCTTCGTATTTTCTCTTTGCTTCTCGTGTAAAAATAATAGCGAATCGACTACCGAAAACAGTTCTGAAAAATCCACAAGCCCACAAGTTGAAACCGCAGATTTTGCCATCATCATTCATGGTGGTGCAGGCACCATTCTAAAAAAGAATATGACACCAGAAAAAGAAGCAGCTTACAAAGCAAAACTAGAAGAAGCCATAAGAGTTGGTTATGAGATTTTGAAAAACGGTGGAAGTAGCCTCGATGCGGTTGAAAAAACCATTAACGTTTTAGAAGATTCACCACTCTTTAATGCTGGTAAGGGTGCTGTGTTTACGAATGCTGAAACTAATGAACTCGATGCTTCCATAATGGATGGCAAAACCTTAAACGCTGGCGCATCTGCCGGCACCACAACGGTTAGAAATCCTATCAACTTAGCTAGAGCTATAATGGAAAAATCAAAGCATGTCATGCTATCAGGAAAAGGTGCGGAAATCTTTGCAGAAGAACAAGGATTAACTCTTGTTGATCCGTCCTATTTTTACACCGAAAACCGATTAGAATCCCTAAAGCGTGTTAAGGCACGAGAAGCTGAAAACATAGGTAAAATCAATACTGAGTCTGCTTACTTAGACTTTTACGATGCAGATATTAAAAATGCGAAATTTGGTACGGTGGGTTGTGCTGCACTTGACAAAAATGGAAACCTCGCTGCTGGCACCTCAACCGGCGGAATGACTAACAAACGTTATGGTAGAATTGGTGATGCACCAATTATCGGTTCAGGCACTTATGCCAACAATGCTACTTGTGCAGTATCTAGTACAGGTTGGGGCGAATATTTTATAAGAGCACAAGTGGCTCACGATATTTCGGCTTTAATGGATTACAAAGGCTTAAGTTTAAAAGAAGCAGCGAAAATAGTTTTAGACAAGGTAAAAAGCCTCGGTGGCGATGGTGGTATTGTAGCTGTAGACAAAAATGGAAATATGGTGGCCGATTTCAATACGGCTGGTATGTACAGAGCCACAATGAATGACAAAGGAGAATTAACGATTGGAATATATAAGCAATAGTTTGTAACAATTTACTATATTCATACACAAATAGTTAACCAACCTCAGCTACACCATAAACCTAATTTACTTTCAACTTAAAGAAAGTAAATGATTAAATTTTTTAGGCGAATTCGCCAACGACTTCTTTCTGAAAACAAATTCAGTAAATATCTAATCTATGCCTTTGGCGAAATAGTCCTTGTTGTTATTGGGATTTTGATAGCGTTACAAATTAATAATTGGAATGAAAAACGTAAGCAAACAGAACTAGGCTACCAGTATTTAACTGAAATGCGTTATGAAGTACAAGCTGATGTCTCAATGATTAATGCCTATATATCTCGATTGAAAAAAAGTATAGAAAATCACAAAGCTGCTTTAAACACTAAAGACATTAACACCTTACCCTTAGACAGCCTTTATATGCTTGTTAATCCTGAAAATTTAGATTTTAAGGTAAGTGAATTGACTCATAATAAAATGAACTATTTGGGTATTTCTAAATTATCAAATAACGACCATTTAAATACAATGATTACCAATTACTATAACAAAGAAGTAGTAGGCTTAAAAATAACATTGGCTTTTTTGGTTGAAGAATTAAAAAAATATACTGACTACTTTGCTTATCAACAAGATTATTTTGATTGGAATTCTATTGATAAACATCCTTCACTTATAAATAAAACTAAAGAAGAACACTATAGCTTAAACAAGCAAGGGCTTATAAAATTTGCAACTTCGGTTAGAGGAAGAAATCTTATCATTTATGATTTAGAAAATAAACAGTATGCATTAACTGTTTTAGAAAGCTTTCAAGCTGCTACAGTTAGCTTATTAAATTCTGTTTACGATGAATTAAAAAATCAAAACACAAATATTGACCCGTTACCAGAATTACCCCAAGAGTATATCTTTAAAGTTATAGAGCTACCCGAAGATGTGCTAAAACAATATGTTGGAAGGTACGAGTTAACTCAAGACACCTATATTTTGATAGAATTAGAAAACAAAAAACTCTTATTAAGT
>JAGQZO010000141.1:4432-5478 GCA_020435515.1 Winogradskyella sp.
TGGTGGTGACTTTACAAAACTTGATATCACACCTTATGAAAAAGACAAATTTTTTATTCCGGAGTTTTTTCAACAAGTTTTTTTCAAGAGAGAGAAAGGTGAGGTAAAAAGTGCTGATTTTAATCAAGACGGAGAAAATGAGTTTATAAAAATCAACTAATCTATTATGATTAAATTCTTTAGAAAAATACGCTACAACCTTATGAGCGAAAACAAAACCAGCAAATATTTTAAATATGCCATCGGCGAAATTATCCTTGTGGTCATAGGAATACTCATCGCCTTACAGATCAATAACTGGAATGAAAAGCAAAAAGATATAGAAAAGGAACAGCAAATTCTCTTGAGTTTAAGGGAAGAATTCAAGCAGAATATAAAAGAACTCGAATTTGACCATGCTTTAAATGAAGGGTGTTTAAACGCCATTGTTGCATTAATGAATTTTGCCCATACAAACTCATTTAAAACCAAAACCATTGATAGTTTACTGGGTAAAATGTACAATTACGCCACATTCGATGCGCGATTAGGTGTTATGAACGATAAAAGAAAATTACGTGGCTTTTCTGTCTAGCCTAGAAGTAGATAGTATGTTGTTTGATTACTACATGAATCAATCCTATGTTACCGTAAACGAAAACGCTATCATGTGTTTTTTAAAAGAAACCTTAAGTCTAATAGAAGCCAATATTAAAGATGATTAAATTCTTTAGACATATTCCTTGTACATCAAAACAAATCCCTCTTTCTACAGTAAAACAATTCTAATTTACATCTTCCTTTCCTCTTACATTTCTTAACTTTAAGAACATTTTAACAAACACCCAAAGTCTAAACATTAAAAAACAAAGTACTTATTTAACAAGAATGCACCTACCCTTCTTTTTACTGAAGTTTTATTTAATACCATCATCAACTATGCGCATCAAAAAGCACCTCGCCTTCCTAGCTCTAATCCTAATCGTTTTTTCTTGTAAAAAAAAACCTGTTGAAACCGATAACATTTTTAAATTTCGTGATTATATCAGCTACACCACTTCTGGTCG
>JAGQZO010000142.1 GCA_020435515.1 Winogradskyella sp.
ATTTCTTGATTATCAAAATATTGATAGTCCTCTAAAAAAGCAGTAGTATGGCCATTTAAGTAAATGGTGCGAACAGCTTTCAATAAATAATCGGTATCTGTAATGTATAGAACAGCAATTAGTAACCCGAAAAAGATTACGAGGAATTTGAGTAGTTTCTTTAAGAATTTCATGGTATTGATTTATGAATTCTAAATATAGTAAAAATAGGATTTAAAAAAGGGTTTGTTGTTTGTGTTCGCTTTCGTGATTAAGCAACCATTGTTTTCTATATAAACCACCAGCATAACCCGTTAAACTTCCGTCGGTACCAATGACGCGATGACAAGGCACAATAATCCAAATGGGATTTTTGCCATTAGCATTAGCCACAGCTCTTATGGCTTTAGCATCACCTAATTGTTTGGCAAGATCGAGATAAGATATGGTTTTGCCATAAGGGATTAGCGCAAGTTGTTTCCAGATGTTTTTCTGAAATTCGGTGCCTTCAGGGTTTAATTTTAAATCGAAAGTTTTAAGCTGATTATTGAAGTACGCCTTTAGCTGCGTAACACAATCTAAAAGTGTCTTTGGAATAATTTCAGAGGCATTTTCAGGCTTGTCTAATAATGAAACGGAAGTAATGCCGTTTTGGTCGCCAATAATTTTGGCATAACCAAGAGGTGTTTCAATATAGCAGGTATCCATTAATCTTCAGGATTGTCATCATCTAACAAGCCCAAGCGTTTGGCTCTGCTTTCCCAACTTTTTCTTGCGAGTAATTGTAGGTCAGACACATTATCACTTTCGTCCATAATTTCAAGTCCAAGTAATGTTTCAATCACATCTTCCATGGTAACGATACCGCTTACGGAGCCATACTCATCTACAACTAGTGCCATGTGGTTTCGACTTTCAACCAATTGCTCAAAAAGTTTCGGAATAGGAAGACTTCGGTTTACTATTATGATACTTCGTTTTATTTCGGATAATAATTTATCTCCGTTACCCAAGCCCATTTCTTTAAACACTTCATCTTTTAAAACCAATCCCGTAATGTTATCTGCATTTTCGGTATACACAGGAATCCTAGAAAAACGAATATTAGAATTGGCTTCAAAAAAATCTTTTACGGACATGGTTTCGTTCTCCGTTTTTAAAACCGTACGAGGCGTCATAATATCTTTGGCTCGTACTTCTTTAAAATTTAGAAGGTTTTTAATAACCTTACTTTCGTTCTCTTCAAAAACACCTTCTTCGTGTGCTATATCTGCCATGGCAACAAAACTTTCCCTACTTAAGATACTTCCATGACCTTTGCCGCCAATAAGTTTTGTAGTGAGTTGAAGCAACCATAACATGCCTGTCCATTTCAGTGGGAAAATTAAAACATTTAGTGCTTTTGCTGTAAAATTGGCAAGTTGTTTCCAGTAAGTTGCACCTATGGTTTTTGGGATAATTTCTGAAGCTACTAAAATGAGGATTGTCATTAAGGTAGAGACGACACCAACCATAACGTCCACTGTAAAGTCTATTCCTAAAAATGTTTGTTTAGAGCTTCCGTATAGTTCTTCATAAGCTACTTTGGCTTGTACACCAACCAAAATAGCACCAACGGTATGGGCAATGGTGTTTAGCGTAAGTATGGCAATTAAAGGGCGATCTACATCTTTCTTTAATTCCTCTAAATCAAGAGCATAAGTTTTACCTTCTTTCTTTTTAATGTTGATAAATGTAGGTGTAATACTAAGTAAAACAGCCTCGAGAATAGAACACAAAAAAGAAAAGAAAATAGAAATGATGGCGTAGAATATGAGTAAGCCCATTAATTTTTTTGGTTTAAGTTATTACGAATTTACGAAATCAATTTCACAACATCCTTAGCAAAGTAAGATGCTATAATATCTGCACCAGCACGTTTAATAGCAGTGACTTGTTCTAGCATTACCGCATCGTGGTCTAACCAGCCTTTTTCGGCAGCAGCCTTAAGCATGGCATACTCTCCGGAAACTTGATATACAGCAAGCGGCACATCAAAATTGTTTTTAATATCTCTAACAATGTCTAAATAGCAAAGTCCCGGTTTTACCATTACAATATCTGCACCTTCGTTAATGTCCAATTCGGTTTCTCGTAAAGCCTCCTCTCTGTTGGCAAAATCCATTTGATAGGTCTTTTTATCTTTTGGAACATTTACCATATCCACTGGTGCAGAATCTAAAGCATCTCTAAAAGGCCCATAAAATGACGAAGCATATTTTGCCGAGTAACTCATTATGCCAACGTCAAAAAGGTTAGATTGGTCTAAAGCTTCACGAATGCCAAGAATTCTACCATCCATCATGTCACTTGGTGCGACAAAATTGGCACCAGCTTCAGCGTGAGAGATGCTCATTTCGGCTAAAACTTCTACAGTTGCATCATTAATGATTTTGCCACCTTCTACAATACCATCGTGCCCATAAGACGAAAACGGATCTAAAGCTACATCTGTCATGACTAACATATCAGGGCATACCTCTTTTACTGTTTTTATGGCGCGCTGCATTAAACCGTTAGGATTTAACGCTTCAGTCCCTTTATTGTCTTTTAATTTATCATCAACTTTCACAAAAAGTAAAACAGATTTTAAACCTAAATTCCAAAGTGTTTTTACTTCGTCTTTGAGGAGATCCAAACTAAAACGATAGTAGTTTGGCATAGAGGCGATTTCTTCTTTCACGCCTTTGCCTTCTACTACAAAAAGCGGTACCAAAAAGTCGTTTGGTGTGATGTAAGTTTCTCTAACTAAACTTCTAATAGCGTCGTTGGTTCTTAGTCTTCGGTTTCTTCGTATTGGGAACATATATCAAGTGTTTTATAATCCATATTTTTTATTGAAATCATCCGCAAATTTAACCCATTTTTTAGGTGCATTGAAACGATAACCTACATAGAATTCCAAAAAAGGAATCGTATCGTCTTGTACTGTTGAAGCATCAATTTTATGTTGTAGTAAGATGATGTTTGAGTTAATTCCGGAAAAGAAAGTATTAGAGTTGTAGCCTATAATAGCTCTCCCTGAAAAATCATATAAAATTGACGTGAAGTCTCCTTCTCCAAGATTTGAACTATGATTTAAACCAACACCAACATATGCACCTAAGGAGAAAAGAAAGTTTTTGGTCAAACAAAAATTGTAATAATATGAAGGCCCAAGAGCAATGTCATAAGAGTATGCTTTTTCGTCTATATCTTCTAATGTCAAATGGTATTTTGTATAATAGTAATATATAGAAGGTATAAAACTACCAGCACTTTTGGTCTGCCATTCATTTTGAAACCCTATGGACCTAAATGAGAAATTTTTATTGAAGATATAAGAAGTTGACCCTCCTATTTTGAAAGTTTTTACTCCACTGAGATTGATTCTTTGATTGTTTGAAGAAAAGTAAAACCCTTTCTGATTATACAGGTCAATAGTTTGCATCCACTGACCCATAAACATCCTTAAGTTTAGATTGAAGAGCCTAGAATTGTCATTATCCTTATTCGCATTGAAAAATTGTGGAGAAAAGCCATAATCTATTTCAATACTTCTGAAAAGGACAGAAAAACCTAAATATTCTCTTACATTCGGTTTTAGTTCATATTTAACGTTACTGGTAACATCGTTTATAAAAAAACCATTAGAGGTATTTACTAACGAAATACGAGTTGATATTTTGTTAGGGAATTTTGTTATATATTCATTCGAAGTAAGACTGTCTTGTTGCGAGTGTAAGAACCCACAAAAGTGAAACAGCATGACTATCTTGAATATTAAACCCATTCTCTAGGATTTTGCAAAACCTTAATTAATTTTTCTTCCTCACTACCAACTTCTGGATGATGGTCGTAAACCCATTGCACATGTGGTGGCAAGCTCATTAAAATACTTTCTATTCGTCCGTTGGTTTTAAGTCCGAAAAGTGTGCCTTTATCATGTACTAAATTAAATTCTACATAGCGACCACGTCTTATTTCTTGCCAATCGCGTTGTTCTTTGGTGTATGGCAAATCTTTACGTTTTTCGACAATTGGTACATAAGCTTCTAGGAAACTATTGCCAACTTCGGTTACGAAATTGTACCAGTTTTCCATAGACATACCATCACTTGCTTTACAATAATCGAAAAATAAACCACCTATGCCTCGAGCTTCATTACGGTGAGCATTGTAAAAGTACTCGTCGCAACGTGTTTTGTAATTTGGGTAGAAATCAGGGTTGTGCTTATCACAAGCATTTTTACAGATTTGATGAAAATGTTTGGCATCTTCTTCAAACAAATAATAGGGTGTTAAATCTTGGCCACCACCAAACCATTGGTCAATTATTTTTTTTTCTGAGCCTGTCCTGAGCGTGTCTAGCTGAGCCTGTCGAATCGCAGCCGAAGGGTACATTTCAAAATAGCGCCAATTGGCATGTACGGTTGGTACCATTGGATTTTTTGGATGAATAACAAGACTTAATCCGCAAGCAAAAAAATCGGCATCTTCTACACCAAAATAGCTCTGCATGCTATCTGGCAACTTACCATGTACTGCTGAAATATTAACTCCTCCTTTTTCAAACACATTGCCGTTTTCTATCACTCTAGTTCTACCACCTCCGCCTTCTGGGCGTTTCCAATGATCTTCTCTAAATTTGGCTTTGCCATCAATGGACTCAAGCTTAGATGTGATGGTGTCTTGTAATTGCTGTATGTAGTTGTAAAATTGGTCTTTCAAAATCTATGATTTGTATAATTCATATAACTCCATATCTAAAGGCTTTTCACCAAGAGGAGTAAATTCATTCTTAAGTGTTTTTTGCCACTTAAAGTTAGTGTTTGTAGCAACTCTTACACTACTTAGATTGTCTTTATGCGCAATAATTTGGATAGTTTCTAAACCTAAATCGTTAAAAGCAAATTTATTTAATTCTGTTATGGCTTTAGACATTAGCCCTTGCCCCTTCAATGTATAATCTAAGCAATATGCATACTCTCCTTGTTTTGTATCCCAATTAAGCTCTTTAATGTAGATAAGACCAGCTAGTTTTCGGGTTTCAGAATGTTTTAAAGTGAACAGAAATTCGTCTTTAGATTTGAATTGCTTCACTTTTTTGTCTACAAATAACTGTGATAATGTTGGATTTAAATTTTGCACCAATGTTTTAGGAAAATACCGTTTTAATCGGTCTGAATTAGAAACACAAAAGTCGCAAATCTTCCAGGCGTCTCCTTCATGTACAGCACTAATTTCAAAATCATCAAACTTCAAAATCATCAGCTAAGGTCTATCTTGTCAAAAGGTTCAAAACCAATTTCCTCGTCATCATCAAACAATAAATCTACCGCAATTACAGATGCTGAGGTAACACTTAATGGTAGCACTAAAATAACACCAACTACAGGAATAAGTAATAAAAGTAAAAAACCAATACCATTGCCAATAGCCAAACCTCTATGCTGCCTTATAAAGGCCACACTATCTTTGTATTTAAAATGACGCTCTAAAGTATAGTCCATGTTAGCAAAACCCGCATAATATGCCTGAACTAAAAAGAGTAGTACTGTTGAAAAAATATTAACTACTGGTATGAATTTAAGAATGAGAATAGGAATGGTAAGGGTTAGTTCTTTAAATAAATTTCGCATTCCAATTCTGATACCTCTAACTAATTGTTTAGAAAAGTTAGTATTCACATAATTCTTAGCAGGTTTGCCTGTAAAATAAGCCTCTATTTTTTCTGAAACAGGACTCATAAACGGAGAAGATAATGCCATAATGATGTGTTTGTACAGAATAAGACCTATAGCAAATATGACAATACCACCAATAAAGGTTGAAATAGCAGTAAATGTAGCTTTCCCAGTTTCCCAAATCCAGATCCCAGCCATCCATTCTCCGAGATTATCGGACAATCCGTAAGCCGAAACAAAAATCATAACAAAAACAACAACACTAATAATTACAGGAATAACAAAGTATTTCCACAATTTTAATTTTGAAATTAGTCCGTAAGCACCAGTATAAACCTGAAGTCCTCTAAAAATGTTTTGTATCATACAGCTATATCTTCTTGTATTAGCGGCTCTTCTTGATCATTAATGGTTTTTGACCAAATGGCAAGACCAAAAGTTAAAACGCCTAATCGTCCAATGAACATTAATAAAATAATCACCAATTTACCAAAGGTATTTAAATCTCCTGTAATACCAGTACTAATACCAACAGTACCTAGTGCTGATGAGACTTCAAACAAAATATCTTCAAACTTAAAATCGTTTGACAAAGTGATTAAAAAGGTACCAAACACTATAATTATTGTATAAAAAATAAAAGCTGAAGTTGCTATATACAGGCGTTCGTAAGGAATTCTACGGCCTAAAAAGGTAATATTTTTACTGCCTCTTAACCTGCTTTTCATTATAGCTAAAACAGCGGTTAAGGTTGTTATTTTTATGCCACCAGCCGTACCTGAAGGCGAAGCACCAATATACATCAGAAATATACAGATGAGCATCATAGACTGTGTGAATAGTCCAAAATCTACAGTGTTAAAACCAACAGTGGTCATAGCAGTCATGCACTGAAAAAAGGCTGTTAAAAATCTTGAGTCAGAGCTTTCTGCAATAGTGGGCTCTAAAAAGTAGAAAAATGCAGTACCAATGGTTAACAGTATGGCAAAACCATAAAAAATAATTTTAGTGGTAAAACTTATTTTGTGAGCTTTGTTTTTTATCATGAGTCCAAAATCTGTTATAACGATAAAGCCTAAAGACCCACATATAGCAAGCATAGATATAATAAAGTTAATAAACCCATTGTCAGCATAACTCATAAAGCTATCATTAAACAAACTAAAACCAGCCGTACAAAATGTGCTTACGCTATGAAAAACGGAAGACCAGATGGCTTCTCCAGTTGCCATTCCTTCATTTTTAAAGGCAATAAAGAACAAGAGCGCTCCTAACAATTCCATAATAAATGTAAAGAGAATAACCGACTTCAAGAAGTCTGTAATCTTGATGGTTTTTGGCAATGTAAATTCAGTAGAAAGTATTTTTTTATGCCACAGAGTTATCTTTCTGGTAGTGGAAAGAAGCATAAAGGTTGTAAATGTTAAATAGCCAATACCACCAAGTTGTATTAAGGCCATTATAACAAATTGCCCAAAACCGTTGTAGGTATCAAAAATTGAGACTGTTACCAATCCTGTTGTTGATACAGCTGATGTTGCAATAAAGAGATGGTCTAAAAAGGAAACCGATTCTTTTTGACCAATTGGCAGACATAAGAGTAAACAACCAATGATTATGTAAGTCAAAAAGCCATAAAATAAGTTTTGTTGAGGTGTCCAGCCCTTTTTTAAAAAAGAATATTTTCTTGCTAATTTTTGAAACTTATTGGGCATAGCTATGTATCACTTAATTTTCTTTGAAATCAAAGCATTTAGTTCCCATACTCCTTTACAGCATCAATAAACGCTTTAGCATTATCTAATGGAATGTTTGGTAAAATTCCATGACCTAAATTTACAATGTATTTATCTTTTCCAAAATCATCAATCATCTGATGTACCATTTTTTTGATTTCACTAGGTGGAGAAAACAAACGTGTTGGGTCAAAATTACCCTGTAAGGTAATGTTTCCACCAGTTAAATAACGAGCGTTTTTAGCAGAACATGTCCAGTCAATTCCTAATGCAGAGGCCTTAGATTTAGCCATTTCCTCAAGGGCAAACCAACAACCCTTACCAAATGCAATCACAGGAGCATCGTCTTTTAAAGCTTCAATAATTTGGTTGATGTATTGCCAAGAAAATTCCTGATAATCTACAGGTGATAGCATGCCTCCCCAAGAATCAAAGATCTGTACGGCATTACAACCTGCAACTACTTTTGCTTTTAA
>JAGQZO010000143.1 GCA_020435515.1 Winogradskyella sp.
TCTTCAACCGAATCTATGGCTACACCTGCTTTACCAACATCTCCAACCACACGTTCGTGGTCTGAGTCGTAACCTCTATGTGTGGCTAAATCAAAAGCAACCGACAGTCCTTTTTGTCCCGCAGCTAGATTACGTCTATAGAAAGCATTACTTTCTTCGGCCGTTGAAAAACCAGCATATTGTCTTATAGTCCAAGGCCTAATGACATACATGGTTGAGTATGGGCCACGAAGGTTAGGTGCAATACCAGCTACAAAACCTAGGTGATTTAAATCCTTTATGTCCTCTTTGGAGTAATCGGACTTTACTTTGATATCTTCGGCAGTAAGAAAATCTGTTGAATTATTTTCCTTTTTAATTGAAGGTTTTAATTTTATATGTTGAAGGTTTTTACGACTCATAACTCACCTTTTTATTCTTTCTTTTCGATTTTGATGATGTCTTCAATTCTAATTTTTTTACCATTGATTGAAATCATCGTTTTATCTATAATTTTTAAAGCTCCTTTATATTTTCTATAAGTTGTATGAACCGTAAGGATATCATTTTCAAATAGCTTTCTAACTTTATTTGTGGTAATGTTTTTTAACTCTAGGTGTAGTTTTTGTGAATAAGCATTTTGAAATAAAAATCCAAAACTGAAAACGCACAAAAAAGCAACTATAGATTTTTTCAATACCACATTTTATTCTTCTTTTAATCTTTTGATTTCCAAACCTTCAGATAATCTTTTCTCTATTATTGGTTCAATAAGTGTTTTTCGTTTTTTAATCTTTAAAAATGGACTCACTTCTAAGTCATTTTTCATTTTATCAGCAGGATTTGGATGCTTGTTAGTTCCTAAAAGTATTAGTTTTTTGGCGTCAAAATCAGCTTGTTCTTTATCTGCACTTTCTTTAATTTTTCGTTGAATGGTACCTTCTTTTAATTGACTTAAGAACCCTCCATTGGCTTCAATATCCTTGAAAAGCGTAAGTGCTTTTTCTGCTAATTGTTCGGTTAAGCTTTCAATGTAATAAGCACCATCTGCAGGGTTATTAACCTTGTCGAAATAGCTTTCATTCTTAAGAACTAAAAGCTGATTACGAGCAATACGATCTCCAAATTCATTTGAATTATGATACAAGCTGTCGTATGGTAGATTGGCAATAACATTTGCACCTCCCAATATGGCACTCATACACTCTGTTGTGGTGCGTAGCATATTCACATTGTAATCATAGATAGTTTTATTTCGCTTACTTGGTATGGCAACAATTCTGCAATTGGTATTGAAACCATATTCTGTAGCTAAAGTTTGCCATAGTTGTCTAAGTGCTCTTAGCTTGGCGATTTCAAAAAAGTAATTTGAGCCAACAGCTGTATTAAAAGTTACTTCTATTGATTCTTTTATTTCATCTGAGAGATTATCGAAATGATTTAAATATTCATTGGCATGTGCTAAATTGTAAGCCAATTGTTGGACTATGTTGGCGCCTGCATTTTGATATAGGCTGGCATCAACAGAAAATTGATTGGTAGTTTTTACAATAGCATCAAACTTTTCGTGATCTTCTTTTAAGTTTGAATACCAATTTCCTGTTTTGGCAAGATTTCCGATGATTTCAGTGTGTATGGTTATTTGAGACTCTTCAACTGCACTAAGAGTGATGGATTTAATCTTTTTTGCGAATTCATCTGAAAGGAAATTACATTTTATATCAACTGCAATGTTTGCTAAATCAATGTTTTGAAGTAAATCTTCGATAGAAATGTTTTCAGAAACTATATTGTAAATGACGCTTTCTGCACCTCTGGCAATCGCATCAATAGCTTTTGCATTGGCTTCTTTAGCATCAGTTACCTCAATTACTTGTGATATTTTCCATTTTGTAGCTTCGCTTGCCGAAGTTTCTAGTGAGCTTTCAAATTCATCGGAATGGTAAAAAGGCTTAACGTCTATACCTTCATTGGTGTGCCAAATTAAGGTGTCGTTGTAATCAGCACCTTTCAGGTCTACTTGTATTTTTTGTTTCCAAGATTTTGAGGAAACAGCTTCAAAATCTTTAAATAAGGATTTACTCATCGTTATCTTGTTTAGCTATACTGTCTTCATACTCAATAATGAAGATGTCTTCATTATCTTTTTTCATATAGTAATTTTCACGTGCGGCACGTTCAGTACCTTCTTCTGTACTCAGTTCTTTTATAGCTTTATTATCTTTTGCGATTTCGCTTTTATAATGCTCTTTTTGGTATTCTATTTCTTCAATTTCTTTATTGAGCTCTCGATGAAACAATAATGAATGGGCATCAAAAAATAGCATCCAAACAATAAATACGGTAAGCACAAGAACATAAATGTTCTTAAATGGTTTTAGAAATTTATTGTTTAGTAGTTTCATTGTAAACGTTCGCTTATAATTGTTTTAACGATATCTACTGCAACAGTGTTGTATTTGTTGTTTGGTATTATGATATCTGCATACTCCTTCATTGGCTCAATGAATTGTTGATGCATTGGTTTTAAGGTAGTTTGGTACCTTGTTAATACTTCGTCAATATCTCTGCCACGCTCGGTTATATCTCTTTTTAAACGACGAATGAGGCGTTCATCTGAGTCTGCATGCACAAAGATTTTTATGTCAAAGAGTTCTCGTATTTCAGGGTGAGATAAAATCAGAATACCCTCAACAATCATTACTTTTCTTGGTTGGGTCACTATGACATCCCCAGTTCGATTGTGCTTAACAAAAGAATATACAGGTTGATCAATAGATTTGCCTTCTTTAAGGTCTTTGAGGTGCTTTTCTAAAAGTTCGAAATCAATGGAACGAGGATGGTCAAAATTGATTTTCACACGTTCTTCAAAACTTAAGTGAGATGTATCCTTGTAATAAGAATCTTGAGAGATGACACCGACTTCGCCTTCAGGAAGTTCTTGTAGAATTGTATTAACAACAGTGGTTTTTCCACATCCTGTTCCTCCACCAATTCCGATTATAAGCATTGTATATGTTTAGATTTAGTTAGTTCTGCAAAGTTAACTAATTAAGGCTAGTTTTTAATGACTTTTGTCACATCTTCAGCTGTTATAAATTTGCCGTAACTATTTCCCCAACTATTGTTGATATAGTTCATTACATCTGCTACTTCTTTATCACTTAAGCCTAAAGGTGCCATAACGCTGTTGTAGGTTATACCGTTTACAACAATTTCACCAGACATACCTTTTTTTATTGCCTTTATACTGATTTCTTGATTATTCTTTAGAAAATCTGATTGAGCTAAAGGCGGAAATACTCTTGGGGCACCTTCACCATTGCCCATGTGGCAAGTGATACATAAGTTGTTGTAAACTAGTTTGCCGCGTTCATAACTATTTTTTTGTTGTGGATTTAGAATTGTATTTTCTTTGTTTATTGAATAATCTTCATGAGTATTCTTCTTGTTGTTGGAATTACAAGAAACTACTAAGAATACTATTACTAACAATTTACAATATTTTATCATTGTCTCAATAGTTTTACAATTCCTAAATTTTCTACTCCAACATAAATATAGCCGTCGGGTCCTTGCTCAACAGATCTAACTCTGCCTATGCCATCTAATAAGCGTTCTTCTTTAATAACTTTACCATCCTTTAGGGTACACATGTCTAAATACTGAAATTTTAATGAACCCACTAGCAAATTTCCATTCCAATCACCATATTTGTTGCTGTTGATAAAAGCCATTCCACTTGGTGCTATTGAAGGATCCCAATAATGAAGGGGTTGTTCCATACCTTCTTTTTCGGTAATATCAGTGAATTTTGTGCCACTGTAATTAACTCCATAACTAATAACAGGCCAACCGTAATTTTTACCTGCTTTTATGATGTTAATTTCGTCTCCACCTTTTGGCCCATGTTCATGGGTCCATATTTCATCTGTTTTTGGGTGTATGGTCATTCCCTGAGGATTTCTATGACCATAAGAATAAATGGCTTTTTTGGCATTTGCTTGCTCGTAAAATGGATTGTCTATTGGAATTGTGCCATCATCATTAATACGATAAATTTTGCCACAGTCTCTTGTAATATCTTGTGGGTTTTCGTCACGGTTTCCTCTGTCGCCAACAGAGAAAAACAGATAACCATCTTTGTCAAATTGAAGGCGAGAACCAAAATGCTGTCCCTTCCTTGAATTTGGTTCTGCTTTATATAACACTTTCCAGTTTGTGAGTGTCATATCATTAAGTTTTGCAGAAGCAATTGTGGTGTTGCCGCCATCTCCTTCTCCATCAGAAGATGCGTAAGAAAAATAGATAAGGCTATTGTCTTTGTAATTGGGATGAAGAGTGATGTCCATAAAGCCACCTTGTCCTCTCACATATATTTCTGGTAATCCGGAGATTTCGGTTTTTTTACCACTTTTAAAATGAATTAATTGCCCTGCTTTTTCTGTAATAAGCATAGCACCATCTGGCAAAAATGTAAAACCCCATGGTATATTCAGCTCAGAAACAATAACTTCATGGGTGTTTTTGGTATTGGTAGGATTTTTATCTTGAGCACATGTGAGTATGCTTGTTAGAATTAAACCTATTATTGGAAGTCTTAATTTCATAATAAAAAGGGGGATTTAATATCAATTTTTAAAGTTAGAAAAATGTTATTGGATTGTAAAGAAAAACTCTATATTTGCAGTCCTAAATTGATAACCAAATTTCGGGGTGTAGCGTAGCCCGGTTATCGCGCCGCGTTTGGGACGCGGAGGTCGCAGGTTCGAATCCTGCCACCCCGACTAAAATGAATACCAATAGAAACTAAAACCTTGTAAATTGTATGATTTACAGGGTTTTATGGTTTTTAGACTATCATAAGAATTGAATTAATATAGTTTAATTCGG
>JAGQZO010000144.1:0-791 GCA_020435515.1 Winogradskyella sp.
ATTGTTATACCGAACTTTTGAAATGAGGCGTATGAAAGTTTGTAAGCTGAATAGCCCAAGCCCACTAAACCTAAAATCGGAAAAAGTAATTGCCAATTATGCTGTATTTCCCAATGTTCTTTAAATCTTTTCATAGCACTTTTAAAGTGCTGCAAAATTACGCTAAATTCTAGGAATAATAGAGGTTAACTGCTGTTTATATTTAAGCTGAAAATATAAAAAGTAATTATATAGTTTGTAGTTAACTTCATAGCCATAGTCAGTACGAGTATCATAATCAATCCTTATCTCGTATAAGTTGGGATCGTAAGTATAAGGCTGAAGGTTTCTTTGGTTCCAGGCTTGTACAAGAAAAGCATTTCTGTCTTCTAACCACCTTTGCGAATGGAATCCTCTAGGTCTTGCTGTACTGGCTAACCATGCATTAAAACCAGGTTCAATAATAATGATTTCGTAATCGGTTTCATCACTACTAATAGAAACCGTGTCGTTTTCTACTAAAGCACTATCGTTACCATTATTAATTGTAGGATTGCTATTGTATGATTTACAACTAGCAATTAGTGCAATAAGAACAACAAATGGGATAATTCTTTTCATAATATTAAAGGTATTGATAATTTTTTTCATTTTAGAATAATTGATGTCAAAGACAAAATAAAGTACAAATACCATAGTGAAAAACTACTAATGAGTGAAATTACCAGTTGAGCGAGTAAGAGTAGAAGGTTTGAAAATAAAAAAAGCAGCACAAAAGGGCTGCTTTTAGTATGAGTATAATACTAAGATTT
>JAGQZO010000144.1:803-3725 GCA_020435515.1 Winogradskyella sp.
ACTTTCCAAATAAGCCTCCTAAAAGACCACCAAGACCACCTTTTTTCTTAGCTCCGCCAAGTACCATTCCGGCTACATCATCAATAACGCTACCATCACCATCAGCATCTAATATCTTTTCTAAGAAACTTTGCTCATTTCTAGTATTGCTACCACCAAGTAAGCCTCCTAATAAACCAGTAAGGTCGCTTTGAGAACTCACATTGTTTTGACGGGATTGTTTTCCTAAAACACCCATTAAAATTGGCGCAGCAACTTTTAAAATGTCACCTACAGAACCAGCATCTAAACCAGACTTTTGCCCAATTACTTGTTCAACACCTTGGCGTTTTTGTCCTAATACATGACCAAGAATTTTATCTCCATCGGTTTTAACTTCATCATCAACTCCGCCGCCAAATAGACCGCCTAAGTTATCTAAGATACTTCCATCGTGCTTACCACTTAATGCACCCATAAGACCTTGAGCTCCTTCTGGAGTTGAAGCATTACGTTCCATAGCTTTCATAAGAACAGGTAATGCCATTGTTAAAACACTACTTGTTTTATTTTGATCGGTTCCGGTAGAACCAGAAACACCACTGATAATGGTTTTTCCTAAATCACTATTTAATAAATCTAAAATTCCTTCCATTGTTTTTATAAGATTAAGGTTAGTAAATTCTGTTCAATAAGGTACAAAAAAAGTCCTATGCATTTATAGGACTCATTTTATTTATTTAGGTCACATTTATTTTGTTAGCCTAAAATATTTATAATCTGCTCTGCTAGTTCAGTACCAATTCTATCTTGTGCTTCATTGGTCGCAGCTCCTGTATGTGGCGTTAATGATAAAGCAGGATTCATAAGTAATTGAATTTCTGGTTGAGGCTCTTTTTCAAAAACATCCAATGCTGCTTTTGCTACTTTTCCGCTTTCTATAGCTTTTACTAATGCTATTTCATTTACAACTCCACCACGCGCAGCGTTAGCTATAATTACACCATCTTTCATTAGTTCAAATTCAGCTTCATCAATAACGTAATCTTTTTGAGCAGGTACATGAAGCGTTATGAAATCAGCCTGCTTTAAAACTTCTTCTTTAGATATTGTTTTTATGTTAAAGCTTGCTTTCTGACCATCAAAAAAGTCTAATTCTAAATTAGCTTCCTCTATAAAAGGGTCAAATGCTACAATCTTCATGCCAGCACCAATACCAATCTTGGCAGTGGCTTGCCCAATTCTACCAAAGCCAATCACGCCTAGAGTTTTTCCCTTTAATTCAACGCCTTTAGCGTAAGCTTTTTTAAGACCTTTAAAGTTAGAGTCTCCTTCTAAAGGCATATCGCGATTAGAATTGTGAAGAAATCTAGCTAAGCCATAAAAGTGCCCAAAAACCAATTCTGCTACGGAATGAGAAGATGCAGCAGGAGTATTGATAACATGAAGTCCTTTTTCTCTTGCATATTCAACATCGATGTTATCCATACCAACACCACCACGCCCAATAATCTTAAGACTAGGGCAATTGTCTATAATGTCTTTTCTTACTTTGGTTGCACTTCGTACGAGTAGTACAGAAATAGCATTATCGTTAATGTAGTTTTGTAATTGTTCTTGTGCAACAGTTGTTGTTAAAACTTCGAAACCAGCTGCCTCTAAAGCGTCAATGCCACTTTGAGAAACACCATCGTTTGCTAATACTTTCATGGAATAGGAATTCTTTGTATTTATAATTAAGCCTTTCTTTCTAATTCACTCATCACTTCAACAAGTGCTTTTACACTATCTAAACTAAGAGCATTGTACATAGATGCTCTGTAACCACCAACACTTCTATGACCATTTAATCCGTTGATGCCAGCTTCTTTTAACATAGCATCAAAGGTTTCTTTTAGGTTTTCGTTTTCTAAAGTGAAGGTTGCGTTCATTGTGGAGCGATCTTCTTTTACAGCATAGCCATTAAACAAAGGGTTTAAGTCTATTTCTGAATAGATTAAGCGCGCTTTCTTATCGTTTTCTTCTTCAATGGCTTTAACACCACCCAAATCTTTTAACCATTGTAGAGTTAACATAGATACATATACAGCAAAAACAGGTGGTGTGTTGAACATACTGCCTTTGTTAATATGTACTTTATAGTCCATCATTGAAGGAATCTTGCGAGATACTTTTCCTAAAATATCTTCTTTTACAACCACTAAGGTAGCACCAGCAGGACCCATATTTTTCTGGGCACCAGCATAGATCAAATCAAATTGAGAAAAATCTAATTGACGTGAAAAAATATCACTACTCATATCGCAAACCATCGGAATTGGTGAGTCTGGGAAATTCTTCATCTGTGTTCCGAATATGGTGTTGTTAGAGGTACAGTGAAAATAGTCATAATCTTCAGGAATGCTATAACCTTTAGGAATATAGTTGAAATTAGCACTCTTGGAAGAGGCTACTTCATATATATCATCGTAAATTTTAGCTTCTTTTATGGCATTGTCGCTCCAAGTACCTGTATTTAAGTATCCAGCTCTTTTTTCAAGAAGGTTGAGCGCCACCATTAAGAATTGTGTGCTTGCACCTCCTTGTAAGAATAAAGCTTTATAACCTTTTCCTTCAAGTCCTAAAAGCTCTAATGCTAAGGATCTAGCGTTTTCCATAACATCTACAAAAGGCTTGCTACGATGCGATATCTCAATAAGCGATAAACCATCGTCAAAGTTTAAAAGCGCTTCAGAAGCTTTATGGATTACAGATTTTGGAAGTACACAAGGGCCTGCGCTAAAATTATGTTTTTTCATGTGTTATTTTGTTGTTAGATGCGTTACAAAGGTGCTAATTAATTGCCTATTAAACATTAATTAATTGATAATTTTTGTATCAAATTTTTAACAGGAATTCAACAGTATCTACATCATCTGCATAATCCCAAAGTTCTGGTTTTTG
>JAGQZO010000145.1:0-211 GCA_020435515.1 Winogradskyella sp.
GCAATTGGTTTTTGACGGAAGCACTCCAAAACCTTAACTGATCTTACTAAACGAACAAAATATTCAGAGAGTAATATGGAATTTCCAATAAAAAAGCACATTTATTTTGTGGCTTTTGTTATGCTGCTAACGTTTCGATTTGGGGTAGCTCAAATAAAAAGCAAAAAAGCGTCCGACTCAATCAACACAGTATTATTTAAGGTAACTTCTT
>JAGQZO010000145.1:258-3763 GCA_020435515.1 Winogradskyella sp.
TGGAACCCATCACGCTTTTGGAAAAGTATTTTTTGACTCATTAACAATAGCTAACAAGGCCCTAGCATCTAGTGACATCGTGATAAAGGAAAACCTGAATATTCCCGGAGAAACGGCAGAGGATATTATCAACCGCAGAACTGAAATCACACAATGGAAAAAGTATTTAAGCAAGGAAAATTTGAGGTATATAGACAGCCTATTTGCTAAAAGCCCTACTGATTATAACAAAATGACACCTACTGAAATGTATGTTTTTCTTAATAGACATTTCAAACAGTATGTCTGTTTAAACAGAAGTGATGATGACCCTTCTCTTTCGTTAGATGATTATATAGCCACAAAAGCCATTCGGCAAAATAAAGAACTTTACGGACTTGAAACGACAGAAGATCAAATAAGTTTAATTAATAAAGATGTAGAGGGAATGCCCCGAAAAAGCCATAAAAGGAGACTTTCTAACATCATTGAAAAAACAAAGACCAACAATGTTAAGAATTGTGAAGAAATAAATTGGTATTCAAAAATGGAGTTGGACTACCAACTGAATGTGCCTTGTAGAAATATACTCATTTTGAAAGATAGAAACGATAAGTGGATGAAAGAAATAACTAATTTACTTGAAAAAAAGAATTGCTTTATTGTAGTTGGGTTAAGTCACTTAATGTACAAATGCGGTTTGATTAGTCAATTAAAAGAGCTTGGCTATACAATTACACCAATAGAAGTAAAATAAAAACTAACACCAGCATTGTCTGTAATAAAATTGGGTTAACTAATTAGATGAGATGTTGATTTTGTTTCGTGTACAAGGTTTGGTGTCAAAAATCACAAACTTGCCGTAGTCATAGTCGATAAGCATTACTCAATTTCCACCAAAAATCACTCACAAACCTAAATTCAAAACACTACCTTCGCGGCATGGTTTTAAGCAACTATACCAAAGAATTTCGTTACAACCTTAAACTGGCATCTCCAGTAATGTTGGGCATGCTTGGGCATACCTTTGTGAGCTTTGTGGACAATGTGATGGTTGGGCAATTGGGCTCGGCTGAGTTGGCTGCTGTGTCTTTGGGCAATAGCTTTATTTTTATTGCTATGTCTTTGGGTATTGGATTTTCTACCGCCATAACGCCTTTGGTAGCAGAGGCAGACACCGAGCAAAACTTCGTTAAAGGGAAATCGGCATTTAAGCATGGGTTTTTTCTGTGTACAGTTTTAGGCATCCTCTTGTTTTTATCAGTGTTGCTTGCCAAACCCTTAATGTATACCATGAACCAGCCTGAAGAAGTTGTAGAATTCGCTATTCCGTATTTGGACTTGGTCGCCTTTTCGTTGGTGCCACTTATTGTTTTTCAGGCATTTAAGCAATTTAGCGATGGCTTGTCCTTAACCAAATATCCAATGTATGCTACTTTGGTAGCTAATATTCTAAATGTAGCCATTAACTATGTGCTTATTTTTGGGAAATTTGGTTTTCCGCAAATGGGTATTGTTGGTGCTGCCGTTGGGACTTTGGTGTCGCGTTTCGCCATGCTATTCTTCTTGTGGTGGCTATTGGCCAAACGTCATAGGTCTAGAGCATATGTTACTAATATTAAGTTTTTTAAACTCAGTAAGCAACCTCTTAAAAAACTCACTAATTTAGGCCTGCCCAGTGCCATGCAGATGTTTTTTGAGGTGGCTATTTTTACAGCTGCCATTTGGCTCAGTGGACTGTTGGGTAAAAATGCACAGGCAGCCAATCAGATTGCACTCAACTTATCGTCCATGACTTTTATGGTGGCTATGGGGTTGAGTGTTGCGGCTATGGTGCGTGTTGGTAATCAAAAAGGTTTAAAGGATTATAAAAACCTAAAACGCATCGCAGAATCCATCTTTTTTGTCGGGTTTATATTCGCTGTCATTTTTGCTTTATTATTTGTGGTATTTCATAAAGCACTGCCAGATTTGTATGTGGATTTGGACGATCCAGCCAATGCTATGGACACAGCAGAAGTGGTAAAAATCGCAGCGACCTTGTTATTGGCGTCTGCCGTATTTCAAATTAGTGATAGTCTTCAAGTGATTGCCCTTGGCGCACTTCGTGGTTTGCAGGATGTTAAGATTCCGACCATTATCACTTTTATTTCGTATTGGGTGATTGGTTTCCCGATTAGTTATTTCTTAGGTAAAGAAGACGCTTATGGTAGTTTAGGCATTTGGCTAGGCTTACTAGCAGGTTTGAGTGCTGCGGCTTTGTTGTTGTTTATTCGTTTTCATTTTTTGACGAAGAGGTTGATTTCTCAAGAGGACAAATAACTCATACTCGTCACTTCGAGTGATCCTTAAGTATGAAGGATTGTACCTGCCTGTCGGCAGACAGGTCGAGAAGTCTTGTGGAGTAAAATGGTTCTCGATAGTTCTGCTGAGCTTGTCGAAGTACTAATTTTATTCATTTCAATCATAAAATTCACTCGAACTGACATAAAATAACTAAACATTTGTCATTGCGAATCCCGAGAATTCGGGATGTGACAATCTTCGGAATATTAAATTCCAATACAAAATATTACCATGCTCATTCCTCACTCGTAATGACAAAGCAAAAAATAGTATGATAAACTCATTACTAAATTTGTACTTTTGTCTTTCAAATTTCAAACTAAACACATGGAACTACCTAAATTCATCTTAGGCGATAACACGGATTATCCAGATGCTATATTTATCATTCATACCGAGTTTCCAAGGTTTATCCTCAATCTTGAAAATGATGAGGTAGAGTGGTTTGAAGAATTTGATGAACACGACCAAAAAGAGCTCGAAACCGAAACCGAAAATTATATTAGAGAAGCTACAGAATTCTATGATAGGGAAGTAGCGCGTTATGACGAAGATTAATGTTAGATAAACTTTTAGATTTAGATACCGAACTTTTTGTATATCTCAATGGTCTTGGCTCTCCAACTTGGGACAGTATGTGGTTGGCCATTACGCATGAGTTTACCTTTGCGCCATTATATGCGTTGCTAATTTTTCTAATCTATAGAAAGTTAGGGTGGAAAGCCTTATCGTTTATAATCGTAACTATTGCCCTAATGATTCTGTTTACAGACCAAACCACAAACATTGTAAAACGTACGGTGTTGCGTTTTAGACCTTGTGCTTGTGATGAGATTAAGGACAGCATTCGTTTTATAGCTGAGCGTTGTAGTAGCAATCGTAGTTTTTTCTCTGGCCATGCATCTAATTCCATGGCTGCAGCTGTTTTTGGTGGCTTGGTGTTGCGACCTTACTTTAAAAATCTCATTTTTATTCTACTATTTTGGGCGTTTTTAGTAGCCTATAGCCGTATTTATGTCGGAGTACATTTTCCGATAGATATTTTAGCAGGAATGACTTTTGGAGCCTTGGCTGGCTTTGGTTTTTATAAGCTTAATAAGTATATCTTAAAGCGATTTATTTCAGAGTAAGTTTGTATAACTGATTGACTAATCGGTTGTTGTAGGCTCTGGAATCTTTA
>JAGQZO010000145.1:3793-4152 GCA_020435515.1 Winogradskyella sp.
GTATCTATAAACTCCATCTTATACAATTTTGAAAGGACTTCAATCGTATCAGGCTGCTCAGTTTTAGTTAATAAATGAAATGTTTTTTCATTGGGAATAGTATAGCCTTCCTCAGTAGTAATGCTCGGAATTTTACCGCCATAATTGTAAATCATTTCGGGAGCCACATACTCTATATGATAGAGGTTGAGATTTTGGTTTTGTAATTCGGAAATAGGTTTGTATCCATCTTGAACATTCAGATTTGCTAAGGGTAAAGCGAAAAAACCGATACTAAGCATCAAAGTAAGGCATAAATAGAACACCATTTTGATGTCTTTTTTCTTCAAATATAGAATAATGAAAACGCCAATACTAAT
>JAGQZO010000146.1:0-520 GCA_020435515.1 Winogradskyella sp.
AGCAAGTCGCAAAAATTGTTGATGGACCAGAAGTACCACAAAATTACGTTAGTCTTGGTTTTGGTCAAGCTAGTGAAAAGGCAAGCGATTATAAATCAGAATATCCTGCAGTAACTATTTCGGTAGCCAAACGTAAAGGTGCTGATGCGATGAAAATTGCAGATGTCATCATTGATAAAGTAGAGCATTTACGTAAAAATTTAATACCTGATGATGTACACGTAGAAATCACCAGAAACTACGGAGAAACAGCGTCACACAAAGTGTCAGAATTACTATTGCATCTTATTGGTTCTATCATCGCAGTAACATTTGTAGTGATGTTGGCAATGGGTTGGCGTGGCGGATTGGTCGTATTTTTATCGGTACCAATCACTTTTGCATTAACACTGTTAAGCTACTATATGTTAGATTATACGCTTAACCGAATTACCTTATTTGCGTTAGTATTTGTAACTGGTATTGTGGTAGACGATTCTATAATTATTGCCGAAAATATGCATAGGCATTTTAAAATGAA
>JAGQZO010000146.1:681-8068 GCA_020435515.1 Winogradskyella sp.
GCGTCTATTGCGATGATTTTATCATTGTTTGTTGCCTTAACCATCACACCATATTTAGGCTATATTTTCTTACGTGAAAAAGATAAAAATACTTCGACAAGCTCAGCAACCGACGAAGAAAAACCTGAAAAGCCATTAGAAGAGACTAGAATTTACAAGTTTTACCAAAAATTTGAACGCCCTTTAATTGAAAGTTCAGCTAAACGTTGGTTGTTTTTAGGTTTAACTTTCATTTTACTTATGGGATCGATGGTAATGTTTTTTACCAATGCAGTTGTTGTAAAAATGTTACCGTTTGATAACAAAAACGAATTTCAGGTAGTTATCGATATGCCAGAAGGTACGACTTTAGAGCGTACAGCTGTTGTTGCTAAAGAGATTTCGCAATACTTATCAACACGACCAGAAGTAGTTAATTATCAAAATTATATTGGGACTTCGGCACCAATTACATTTAACGGATTGGTACGTCACTACGATTTACGTGGTGGAAGCAATATGGCAGACATCCAAGTAAACTTGATTGATAAAGGCGAACGTAGTGCGCAATCTCACGATATTGCTAAGTTATTACGTCCAGACATTCAGAAAATAGCTTCAAAATATAACGCCAATGTAAAGCTAGTTGAAGTGCCACCAGGTCCACCAGTATTATCCACTTTAGTAGCAGAAATCTATGGTCCTGATTACGATAAACAAATGGAAATTGCTAACGAAGTGCAAAATATTTTGAAAAACACAGAAGATGTTGTTGATGTGGACTGGATGGTTGAAGCTGATCAAAAAGAATTTCAATTTACCATAGACAAAGAAAAAGCAATGCTTTATGGTGTTGCGCCAAAACAAATTGCGTACACCATGAATATGGCGTTATCTAACAGACCATTAACGGTATTGTATGATGAAGATGCTGTAAATCAAATAGGTTTGGTGTTGGCTTTAGATGAAAAGGAAAAATCAACTATTCAAGATATTTCACAATTAAAAGTAAAATCGCAACAAGGTAACTTGGTGCCCATTGCAGATTTAGTTACAATTACTGAAATGACTAACGCAAAAAGCATTTATCGTAAAAATCAAAAACGAGTGGTTTATGTGTTAGCCGATATGGCTGGCGAATTAGAAAGTCCTGCGTATGCTATTTTAGGAATGGAAGATAAGTTAAAAGCAATTCCGTTACCACAAGGCTATGAAATAAACGAAATGTATTTAGGACAACCAGAATACGAAGACGATTATACCGTAAAATGGGATGGCGAATGGCAAATTACCCTAGAAGTGTTTAGAGATTTAGGAATTGCCTTTTTAGGAGCCATTATCCTAATCTACATCTTAATTGTAGGTTGGTTCCAAAACTTTAAAGCACCAATAGTTATGATGGTTGCTATACCATTATCAATGATAGGTATTATTTTAGGACACTGGTTAATGGGTGCATTTTTTACAGCAACTTCTTTTATTGGTATGATTGCCTTAGCGGGAATTATGGTGCGTAACTCGGTTTTATTAATTGACTTTATCAATCTAAGATTAGAAGAAGGCGTGCCACTAAAACAAGCCGCAATAGAAGCTGGCGCAGTGCGAACAACACCAATATTATTAACAGCAGGAACAGTAGTAATAGGTGCATTCGTCATCTTGTTTGACCCAATTTTTCAAGGGTTAGCCATTTCGTTAATGGGAGGAACTATAGTAAGTACAGTTCTTACTTTATTGGTAGTGCCATTAGTATATTATATGATAGAACGTAAAAATCACAAGTAAAATGAAATTAGTTATTGTAACAGCAGTAGAAGAGTTTCAAAATGAAGTTTTGAAATTATTCAAAAGTGCCAATATAGATAGTTTTAGTGCGTCAGATATAGATGGCTATAAAAATGTACCAAATGTATTGGCTACATCGAGTTGGTTTCCAAGTGTTAAAGGCGGAAGTGAATCGCATTTGTTTTTTTCATTTACAGAAGAAGAACAAATAGAACGCTTATTTCACTTAATCGCTGAGTTTAATTCAAAACTTGAAACCAATAATCCTATTAGAGGAGTTGTGCTACCTATTGAAAAATATATTTAAAAAAGATAAAACATGAAAAATAGAATTGTAAGAGGAATTGCAGGGACGTTTATTTTAATAAGTTTATTATTAGCTATATACGTTAATTTGAATTGGCTATGGTTCACTGCTTTTGTAGGTGCTAATTTATTACAGTCGTCGCTGACTAAATGGTGTTTAATGGACACTATTTTGGAGAAGTTAGGCGTGAAAAATTAGTTAAAATCTGTAACATTTTTAGGTCGCTTGCGTCACATAAGTGTAACTAAATATAATTATGGAATCTAATTATCATACACTTAAACGAACAGACAATCAATTATTGGTTATTACTCATCTTGCACAGATGTTAACCTATATCACTGGTTTTGGTGGCTTAATAGTGCCACTAATTCTTTGGGCTACCCAAAAGGATAGAGTAGATGGCATGGATGCACATGGTAAAGCTATAGTAAACTTTCAATTAAGTATTATAGTGTATTGCATACTAAGCATACCTTTAATTCTTTTATTTGGCTTGGGAATTTTACTTCTCATTTTAATAGGAATATTGTCATTTGTAATGCCAATTATTAACGCTATAAAAGCTAGTAATGGAGAATTACCTAGCTACCCTTTATCTCTTAGTTTTATTAGTTAGTTACTCGTGCCGAACTTTTGGGCATTTCATTAAAAAGAGATAATAAAAAAGCTCATCATTTTTGATGAGCTTTTTTTATGTAATAACAATTATTTTTTTAATTATTCAACATCACTGGCATTACCAACATTGTTACATACTCGCCTTCATCTAGACCGTCAACTGGAGTTAAGATTCCTGCTCTATTAGGCAAACTCATTTCTAGCTGAACATCATCAGAATTAAGGTTGTTGATCATTTCTGTTAAGAAACGAGAGTTAAAACCAATTTGCATATCATCGCCTTGGTAATCACAGGTTAAACGCTCCTCGGCCTTGTTGCTGTAATCAATATCTTCTGCAGAGATATTTAACTCAGCACCTGCAATTTTTAAACGGATTTGATGTGTGGTTTTGTTAGAGAAAATACTAACACGACGAACAGAGTTTAAAAATTGCGTTCTAGCGATAGTAAGCTTATTTGGGTTCTCTTTAGGAATCACAGCTTCGTAGTTAGGATATTTGCCATCTATCAATCTGCAAACCAAAACCGAATTATCAAAGGTAAACTTAGCATTAGATTCATTGTATTCAATTACGACATCATCTTCGTTGCCTGCCAGTATTCCTTTTAAAAGATTTAAAGGTTTCTTTGGCATTATAAACTCAGCAGATTCTGTAGCACTTACATCGTCTCTAGTGTATTTTACCAATTTATGGGCATCGGTTGCCACAAACGTTAAGTTATCTTGTGAAAATTGAAAAAACACACCACTCATTACTGGTCTTAAATCATCGTTACCTGCAGCAAAAATAGTTTTACTGATTGCCGTCGCTAAAATGTCTCCCATTATGGTTGTCTTGCTAGCGTCTTCAACAGAAACAGCATTTGGGAACTCTGCACCATCAGCATATGCTAAGGCATATTTACCATGGTTTGAACTGATTTCAACTGTATTATTGTCCTCAACAACAAAGGTTAAAGGTTGCTCAGGAAAGGTTTTTAATGTCTCTAGCAACAACTTGGCTGGTAATGCAATACTACCTTTAAAATCACTTTCAACATTTATGGTAGAAGACATGGTTGTTTCCAAATCGCTTGCCGAAATGGTAAGCTGAGATTGGTTTAATTCAAATAAGAAATTATCTAAAATTGGTAAGGTGTTACTATTGTTAATAACACCACCTAAAACTTGAAGTTGTTTGAGTAAATACGTACTTGAAACTATGAATTTCATTAATTTAATGTTTTGTATTAATCATTTTTTCTATGACTTGTTTATTGACTGTAAGTAATTATTTAAGCCAATTGCCCATTATGGACTTTCATAAAAACTGTAAGATTTTTTATCGTTTTAATTCGTCCTACAAATATATCTTAATAGAAGTGTTTAGTAAAACAAACTTATTAACAAATTCTAGGTGTATTTCTTCTTTCTAAAGTAGTTGAAAGCAAATCCAAAAAGACCTAATAACACCAATGGCATAGCAATATTTAAGAGTTGCCAAATGTTTCGTTCTTCTTTTATTTTATCTGCATTAAGATAAGCAACACTTACTTCCTTGGCTCTAATGTTTATAAGTCCTGTATCGTCAAGCAAATAATTAACTGTATTTAACAGGAATTCTTTGTTGCCGTATACAAACCCTCTGTAATCTACACCAAGCTCTAGTGGTCGATTTCGTCTCACATCATTTTTTATGATGTCTCCATCTGCAATGACTACCATTTTTGTTGGTACACTTTTTGACTGAAAGTTTTTGACTTTAAATGGCAGTACGCGTTGGTCATACACTGAAGTAAATTCGCCCTCCAATAAAACAGCTAAAGTTTGTGGCCCTGAGGTATATAAATTTTCGTCTGGTGATTTGGTCACTTCAGATAAGGAAATGCTTGTGGGTACCCCTTCTAATTTTGATTTAGGCGAGCTTTGTAGCAGTATTGTTTTGTCGACACTGTTTTTTAATGTGTCTAACGGACTTGCAAAATCAAATCTTACAAGTTCTAAATTTTTAGTAATAGGATGGTTTTGATTGGAAGCGGCCAATGGTGCATATTGCCATTGAATTGGCTGCAATTGCGCTTGGCTACCTTCGCCAATGGCCAACATAATTGGCGCAGAGTAGAGGTCTTTTACCAAACTAGGATTAACTCTTACACCATACTTAAAAAAGAAATCATTCAAGTTTAAATCGCGCATTATGGAGACACTAGAGTTTGTAGCGTTGCGTAAACTATCTTCATCCATTATCACAGCTTCCGTTAGCCATAAACTTTTGCCACCTCTCATGGTATATTGGTCTAAGACTAATTTCTCTTCTTCAGAAAAGGCTTGTGTTGGTTTTGCAACCACTAATAAATCGTACTGTTTTAACTTGTCTAAAGTGCCTTGTGGATTATTGGAAACACTATCTAAAGTGAAAGGTGCAATTTTATAATACGATTGTGCGGTCTTAAGAAAGTCTGCGATATGTAAATCAGCGAGTTCTCCATTCCCTTTTAAAACGGCAATGGTTTTAGTTTTTGAATTGACAAGTTTACTAAAAGCGTCTGCAAAAGCATATTCAAGCCCTTGAACCGAATTATTGATTTGCTCAGATAAAGTTTGAGTAATACTCTTTTTTAATAGAGGAATTTTTACCCTTTGGTCTTTATAAAGAGCATAGGCCCACGGAAAAATTATCTCTTGGGTTACTTTACCTGTACGATTGTCGGTATTGATATAGGGTTCTAAACCAGAACGCGTTAGTTCTTCAATATTGCGCTCTCTGGTAGCTTCTTCTTCAATAGGATTGATATAGTTAACCTTTATGTTATTGGTCTTCAATTGAAATTCTTCAATAATTTGTTTTACTTCGGTTTGAAGTAATCTAAATTCCGAAGGAAACTCTCCTTCTAAAAAGACGTCTATTATTAAAGGTGCATCTATCTTGTCAATTATAATTTCAGTAGTATCAGAAAGCGTATAGCGTTTGTCTTTGGTTAAATCAAACCGACCATAGAGTCTGCTCGATAGCGCATTGATGACTATGAGCCCAATTAAAACAACGAGTATGTAAATTAAAGTTTTATTCTGCTTCATTATCCTTTTTCTCGTAGGTGATTTCTTCTTGATAATGTCTTAATTGAGATACTTTATCATTTTTAAAACTAATCTCTACACATTCCCTTTGGTCGTTAAAGGCGCCTGGCTCTATTCCTAAACCGTAGTTCCACTTATTATCATCATGTGCTTTTAGGCTATCATTCCAAGTTAGCCATTCATATTTTCCTAAAAGTGATGCTATGTTTTCTTTTGAAACGCCAATTAGTGTGTCAGTTTTTATAGTACTATCAATCATTTCGTAGCGTAAGGCTGGTTTTTCAATCCAGGCTTCACTGTCAAAATATTTCTGATGATGATAATTGCTTACAATATTTACAAACGGATAAAACATGTAGAAATATACAAATGGTGTTAAAATCAAACTGATTAATCCGCTTAGCCATTTGCGTTTGTCTACCGTATTCAAAAACAAGAAGAGTAGTACAAAGACCACTATCATAAATATGACTAAAAAAGGTGTTATAATCATTGTTTCTGAATTCTAAATGTTGTGAATAATAAAAAAGCGATAGCAATACTTATAAAGTAAACTAAATCTCTGGTATCTATAACTCCACGACTCATACTGTTATAATGGGCAGACATACCAAGATTTTCCATATAGACCAAATCACCAAAAACATTGTAGTTTGAAAGCCCTTCGAAACCAAAATACATAAAGAAGCAGATAAAAACAGCAATGATAAACGTAACGATTTGATTATCTGAAAGGGTAGAGGCAAACACTCCAATGGCTGTATAGGCAGCAATGAGGAATAATAGGCCAAAATACGATCCAATGGTACTTCCCATATCTAAATTACCTTCTGGATTTCCTAATTGGTAAACCGTATATACATATAAAAGTGTTGGAATTAATGCCAACAAGATGAGTATAAAAGCGCCAAAATATTTACCCAACACAATCTGAAAATGTGAAATAGGCTTAGTAACCAATAATTCTAAAGTTCCTTGCTTTTTCTCATCGCTAAAACTTCGCATGGTTACAGCAGGAACTAAAAAGATAAGAATCCAAGGTGCTAATAAAAAGAATGAAGATAAGCTGGCTTCACCATTATTCAACACATTAAAATCGCCTTTAAATACCCATAGAAACAATCCATTTAACAACAAAAATACACCAATAACCAAATAGCCAATTGGAGAGGCGAAGAAGGTGTTTATTTCTTTTTTTAGTATTGCTAGCATTTATGTTTTTGTTCTGTCATTACGAGTCACGCTTTTTGGCGTGACGTGGTAATCTTTTTATTCTTTTTAGAGATTGCCACGCTCGTACCTCACTCGCAATGACAATCATTTTCAATTCGTAATTCTTCAATCTAAACTTGCCAATTTATCCACACTCCAAGCTTCAGGTTTTGCGTTAAACAAAGGTTTGGTTTTAGACCAAACACTTTTGAATAACTCAGAATGTCTGTAATTATTCAAATCATTTTCAGACTTCCAATAACTATACGTAAAAAAGATATTGGTATTGTTCTGATCGCGATATAATTCTAAAAATTGACAACCTTCAAACGCCCTAATCTTATGTTTATTGGTTTCAAAATTAGCCAAGAATTCTTCAATTTTCGACGGTTCAAAACTCATTTTTACAATTCTTACTAACACT
>JAGQZO010000147.1:0-4021 GCA_020435515.1 Winogradskyella sp.
TATTCCTTTGTTGAAAGGTCTTTACCCCAATTTCCACTAGTGTTAACTTCTTGCATAGAACCGATTTTTACCGTTTCTCCTTTAACACCTGCTATGGAAATAGCTTGCTTTTCTTTTTCTATTAGATACTTTTCCTGACCATCTAATACGATCGCCTTATCTACGCTAGCTTCAAATACTGGGATTTCCTCTAACTTGCCTGCTTCTAATTTAAATTTAGCACCTTCTTTACCAACACCTACATCAGCTAAGTTTTTATAACGTGTATCACCTTTAAAAATGGAATCTTTAACATTCCAGTAAGATAAGGTATCTATGAGGGTGATGGTTTTAAATGTTTCTACACCACCAAAAGCACGTGTACGCTCTACATCTAATACTGTACTGTCTCTTCTCTGTGTAATAGGAATGCTGTCGTTTTCAATAAAACTTATTAGCTTGTCAAAGCTACCAGCATATTCACCCTTTACTTCTTTATATGCAATTTGAGAATCTCTAATATCTACTAATCGGTCAATTACAACTTTGTAGCGTTCAACCTTTAATTGGTTGAATTGTATCTCTTTGTAAACAGACATAAAAGTCATGTACCCAAGCAGAATAATAAGTGCCCATAGCACAATATTAATTACTGGTTTTAATTTTTTAGGAACAAATTTGTCAATTAACCAAACAATACCAATGGTTAATAAAATAATCGCTACAATTGCTATAATTACTTTCATAAATGTTTTATTAATTAGGTCTTTCGCAAATCTACAATTTTTTTTTATTGGGTAAAACTATACTAAACAAAAATCACTCAAATTTCAGATAGGTTTTTAATGACGTTATAATAATGCTATATTGCTCATAATTTAATTCTCTATGATAACTAATGCTTCTGCATTTTACTCGCTTTTAAAGTCTAAGTTTCCTTTTGCGCCCACTTCTAAGCAAGACAAAGTACTAATGCAGTTGTCCCAATTTATTTTCGATAAATCTTCAAACCAAATTTATATATTAAGAGGATATGCTGGAACTGGCAAAACAAGTATTATTGGTACAATAGTTAATAATCTATGGGAAGCAAAAAAAAGTGCTGTTTTATTGGCGCCAACTGGTAGAGCGGCTAAGGTAATCTCTAACTATTCTAAAAAAGAAGCGTTTACAATACACAAGAAAATTTATTTTCCTAAAAAAGAAAAAGGTGGCGGAGTCAAATTTGTTATGCAGCCAAACAAGCATAGAAATACCATTTTTATTGTAGATGAAGCCTCTATGATACCAGACACACCTTCAGATTCTAAAATATTTGAAAATGGTTCTCTACTAGATGATTTAATGCAATACGTATATTCTGGACATCAGTGCAAATTATTATTGATAGGTGATAAGGCTCAATTACCACCAGTTAAGTCTGATATAAGTCCTGCTCTAAATGTGGACAAGATAAGCCTTAATTACAACAAGGAAGTTTCTGGTATTGAATTGAATGAGGTTGTCCGTCAAGAGCAAGATTCAGGTATTTTAGAAAATGCAACTGAGCTTAGGGCCACTCTAGAAAATGGTTTCTATGAGAGTTTTAAATTCAATGTCGCGCCTTATAAAGACATAGTTCGGCTAATTGATGGTTATGAAATTATGGATGCTATTAACGATGCTTACAGTAGTGAAGGCTATGAAGAAACAGCAATAATAGTTCGGAGTAATAAAAGAGCAAACCTTTATAATAAGCAGATTAGAGAACGTATTTTATTTAATGAAAGTGAATTGTCTGCTGGTGATTATCTAATGGTAGTTAAGAACAATTACTTCTGGATTAAACCAACAACTGAAGCTGGTTTTATAGCTAATGGTGATATAGTTGAAGTGTTGGAAATTTTCAATATTAAAGAATTATACGGTTTTAAGTTTGCTGAAGTCAAAGTAAAAATGGTAGATTACCCACGTATGCGACCTTTTGAAACTGTTTTGCTCTTGAATACTATTGATGCTGAAAGTGCATCTTTAAGTTATGATGACTCTAACAAACTTTATCAGGAAGTTGCTAAGGACTATGCTAATGAAACAAGTAATTACAAAAGGTTTTTAGGAGTTAAAAACAATAAATATTTTAATGCATTACAAGTTAAGTTTTCCTATGCCATAACTTGCCATAAATCGCAAGGTGGGCAATGGAATACCATTTTTGTAGAGCAACCTTATTTGCCAAATGGTATGGATAAAGATTACTTACGCTGGTTATATACCGCTGTAACTCGTGCAAAAGAGAAACTTTACCTCATAGGTTTTAAAGATGAAATGTTTGTTGAAAACAACTCTAATTAAAAGAGAATACTTTATTTTTGAATACAGAATAAATCAGATAAATGAAGATTATATCCATGATTCCTGCACGTTATAGTGCTTCTCGTTTTCCGGGTAAACTAATGCAGAATTTGGCCGGAAAATCTGTCATATTAAGAACTTACGAAGCAACAGTTGCAACCAATCTTTTTAGCGAGGTTTATGTTGTTACAGATAGTGAAATTATTTACGATGAAATTGTAAATAACGGAGGCAAAGCCATAATGAGCCAAAAGGAGCACGAGTCTGGAAGTGATAGAATAGCTGAAGCTGTTGCAAATGTGGATTGTGATATAGTTGTAAATGTACAAGGTGACGAGCCTTTTACTGAACGTGAAAGTTTAAAGAAGGTTTTAGAAGTCTTTAATGAAGACAAGCAAAAGGAAATTGACTTAGCGTCTTTGATGGTAGAAATTACCGATTGGGAAGAAATCAATAACCCAAACACCGTAAAGGTTATTGTAGACCAAAATAACTTTGCATTATATTTTTCTAGAAGCCCAATTCCTTTTCCAAGAGATAAAGAAGCAGGAGCGAGATATTTCAAACATAAAGGAATTTATGCGTTTAGAAAACAAGCTTTGTTAGATTTTACCGTTTTACCCATGCAATTTATTGAAGCTACTGAGAAGATTGAGTGCATTCGATATTTAGAGTACGGTAAAAAAATTAAAATGGTAGAAACAGAAGTGCAAGGCGTTGAGATTGATACTCCTGAAGATTTAGAAAGAGCGAAAAAATTGTGGAAATAACATATAGTAACATAAAAGTAATTGGCTTTGATGCGGACGATACACTTTGGGTAAACGAAACTTATTTTCGGGAGGCAGAAGAAGAAGTAGGACGTTTGCTATCTCATTATGAAACACCCAACAAAATAGATCAGGAGCTTTTTAGGATGGAGATAAAAAATCTACCAACCTATGGTTATGGTGTTAAAGGTTTTGTTTTGTCTATGATTGAGTTAGCCATTGAATTGTCTGATGGTAGAGTTTCAAACGAAATAATAGGTAAGATTTTAGATATTGGTAAAAACATGATTAATAAACCAATTGAACTGTTAGATGGAGTAGAAGATGTTTTAAAAACCTTATCTAAAAATTACAGATTAATCCTAGCAACCAAAGGCGATTTGTTAGATCAAGAGCGTAAGTTAGAAAAATCTGGCTTGTTGGATTATTTTCATCACATAGAAGTCTTAAGTGAAAAACAGGAAGCGAATTATAAAAAGTTGCTAAAGCATTTAGATATTAAACCTTCTGAATTTTTAATGATAGGTAATTCATTAAAATCAGATATTTTACCATTAGTAAACATTGGAGCAGAAGCCATACATGTACCTTTTCATACCACTTGGCAACATGAAAAAGTAAGTAAAATGGAAGCAAGTGGTTTAGAATATAAAACCGTTGACAATCTAAAAGAGATTTTAAATTTTATAAAAACTAAATAAATAAACTAAGTTTTTATTTTTGTTAAAGATTAAATAGTAAATGATATATAAAAATTATCCAATGGTGTCCAGAGTTGTTTTCGGACGCGGAAGTTTCAACCAGTTAGATGAAATTTTAGCGCCTAGACGAAACGGACGTAATGCACCATTTATATTTTACGTAGATGATGTCTTTAAGGGCAATCATTGGCTAACTTCAAGAATAACTTTGTCTTACAAAGACAAAATCATTTACATACC
>JAGQZO010000147.1:4095-4406 GCA_020435515.1 Winogradskyella sp.
TCTGGTATTATAGGTATTGGTGGTGGCATTGTCATGGATGTTGCCAAGGCTGTATCTTTAATGCTAACTAACAAAGGGCAATCTAAAGATTATCAAGGTTGGGATTTAATTAAAAATCCTGCCATATATCACGTAGGTATACCAACCATCTCTGGCACAGGAGCGGAAGTGTCTAGAACAACAATTCTAACAGGTCCTGAACGTAAATTAGGTATTAATAGTGATTACACTCCTTTTGACCAAGTTATTTTAGACCCTGAATTAACAAAAGATGTTCCTAAAAACCAATGGTTTTATACAGGTATGGATTG
>JAGQZO010000148.1:0-6909 GCA_020435515.1 Winogradskyella sp.
GCCAATCGTGCTCTGCCCATTTACGTTCATCATACCAAAATGGTATATTTTTATCTGAAAGTATCTTGGCCATACGCTTGTTGGCATCAAGGCAAATGTCCCATTCACCTACTCCTAGTACAATGTTCATATTCCATAACTCGGGATGATTGGCATTTGGCATATAGTCTATCGGGTTATTAAAATACACATTGTCATCGTAATAACCATCTAAAAAAGACTTTATATCAAATGCACCACTCATACTAAACATGTGGCTTACGCGATCTGGATGTCTAAACGCGAAATTAGCGGCTTGATAACCACCAAAGCTTGGTCCAGCAACAGCAACTTTATGGATGCCTTTGTCATGGCAGATTTTATTTACCAGTTCGTTTAAGATAAACATATCATACCACATATGGTTTTTTACTTTATCTGCTGGATGAAGATGTTTATTGTACCAACTCATATCATTGATACTATCTGGACAATAAATCTGAACCAGGCCTTGCTCCAAAAACCATCTTGCAGATTCGATTAAGCCTCTGTCCTTACATTCGTAAAACTGCCCACCAGTAGTTGGAAATAAAATAACAGGATAACCAGCATGCCCAAAAACAAGCATTTCAATATCCTTGCTTAGGGTTGGCGAATACCATTTAAAATACTCTTCTTTCAATTGTAAACTTTTAAAATTGATTAATTAATTTTTAGTTGACAAAATTAGAGTATAATCTTGAATATCAGCAAAAAAAGCTTCGAATCCTAGTGTAATTTCAATAATGTTATTAACTACATCGTTTTCGAAATAAAGAAGATCTTATAATTGAAGTAAAAACTTGGAAGTCAGTGCCAAACAATCATTAAATAATTAGGAATTATATGACATATAAGCGAACTGTAACAGATTGAATATTGAGGATAAATTTTGGATGGCGCTTATCGGTCTCGTATAACCGTCAGTTACGGATTTAAAGTTAATGATTTTCGGTTAAGAACTGGCGTTAGCAATTCCGAGTGGATTCGGACGTAGTCAAATCCGCCGTAATTGCGGTTATACATTGTTGGGCATTGTTTTATTTTAAACTAATCATTCCATTTTCAATTTTGAAACTAATAAGTATTGAGCTATCTGTTCCTCCATTGTATTTTCTTTTTTTCCATATGGTGAGCATTTTAAACGTGTTTTCGATTTCGTTCTTAATATTATGGTCAATTTTTTTTGCATCAATTTCACTTTTAAGAACATCTCCTTTACAATTCAAAACAATATTTATCATTCTGTCCTCAGATAAGTTCAAATATGTTGTCAGTAATTTAAGCCTAGAATTCAATTCATTCTCAATTTTTTTGATTTTAAACTTTGTCTGAGAAGTATATGTGAAGATAGAAAATCGAGCCTCAACATTTTCAGGATTACAAATTCCATTAAGGTTTTTGTATCCAGAGATTTTAATTTCTTGACAATATGTATGAATTGAGTTGATTAAAATAAGAATGAATAGAAACTTTTTCATGTTGTCTTGCTAAATAATGCCCAACGTTAAGATATGGTTCCGTTTCAATGAACTATATCAGTTGATAAGCGAAGTTAGTTTTTTTAAAATTAAGAAATCAATACGTAACATTACGTATTTTTTGACGCCAAGATTCAATTAAAGAAATTATGACATTCTTCAGTTTTTAAACCATCAAAAACTGTAATTTTGCATAGCTTTTAAAAAAACTAGACATCATGACATACAGAATAGAAAAAGATACCATGGGCGAGGTAAAAGTACCTGCAGATAAACTTTGGGGAGCACAAACCGAGCGTTCTCGTAATAACTTTAAAATTGGTGCACCTGCTTCTATGCCTTTAGAAGTGGTTTATGGCTTTGCATACCTAAAAAAAGCAGCAGCTTATGCCAACTGCGATTTAGGCGTTTTAGACAAAAACAAACGCGATCTTATAGCACAAGTTTGTGATGAGATTTTAGAAGGCAAGCACAATGATCAGTTTCCTTTAGTAATATGGCAAACCGGTTCTGGTACGCAAAGCAATATGAATGTTAATGAGGTAATTGCCAACAGAGCACATCAGATTGCTGGTAAAGTCATTGGTGAGGGTGATAAAACTATTCAACCAAACGATGATGTTAACAAATCGCAATCGTCAAACGACACCTTCCCAACTGGGATGCACATTGCCGCATACAAAAAAGTAGCAGAAACAACCATACCAGGTGTTATTCAGCTCAGAAACACGTTACACAAAAAATCAATAGAATTTAAGGATGTTGTAAAAATAGGGCGTACACACTTAATGGATGCAACACCTTTAACTTTGGGTCAGGAATTTTCTGGCTATGTGTCGCAATTAGATCATGGCTTAAAAGCCTTAGAAAATACGTTGTCTCATTTGAGTGAATTGGCTTTAGGTGGTACTGCTGTAGGTACAGGATTGAACACACCTGATGGCTACGACGTTTTAGTAGCTAAATATATTGCTGAGTTTACCAATCTGCCATTTGTTACCGCAGAAAACAAGTTTGAAGCTTTAGCAGCACATGATGCCATTGTAGAAACGCATGGAGCTTTAAAGCAATTGGCTGTATCTCTAAACAAAATAGCAAACGATATTAGAATGATGGCTTCTGGTCCACGTTCTGGTATTGGTGAAATTATTATTCCTGCCAACGAACCAGGAAGTTCTATTATGCCAGGAAAAGTAAACCCAACACAATGTGAAGCCTTAACCATGGTTTGTGCTCAAGTAATGGGTAACGATGTGGCTATAACCGTAGGTGGTACACAAGGACATTACGAACTGAATGTTTTTAAACCCATGATGGCTGCCAATATTCTACAATCTGCACAACTCATTGGTGATGCATGTGTGAGTTTTGAGGAACATTGTGCTAGAGGTATTGAACCAAACCATGCTGTGATTAAACAATTACTAAACAACTCTTTAATGTTAGTGACAGCCTTAAATACTAAGATTGGCTACTACAAAGCAGCTGAAATTGCTAATACAGCACATAAAAATGGAACTACGTTAAAAGAAGAAGCGATAAATCTTGGCTATGTTTCGGCTGAAGACTATGATGAATGGGTAAAACCAGAAGATATGGTAGGTAGTTTAAAGTAATATTACTCATATTATAAGAAGTCGTCAATTTGGGTTAGATATTGAAAATGATAAAAATCTATGCTCAGATTGCCGATTTTTTTTGTAGTCTTTAACCAAAATAAATTATTATTTAAATTACTGAATATCAATATAAAACACAATTAATTAAAATAAATTCTTACATTAGCGCGAACAAATCATAATTCAATATGAAAAAAACTTTACTCACAATTTTCTCTTTTTTAATGCTTGCGTATTCTGCTAATGCGCAGACTGTTTGGGCTGCAAAATCAACTATCAATGCCAATACAGGAACCTCACCTTATTCCATTGCATCAGACTTTATTGATGGTGATGCTTTACCTGATATTATCATTGGTACTTATAATGGAAATACTATTGAATGGTACAAAAACAATGGAGATAATACATTTACATTTCAAACTTTAGTAACCAATACATTAAATGGCATTGGTGCACTTAAGCTAGTAGATCTTAATGGAGACACATATCTTGATGTTTTAGCTGCAGCTTATGGAAATGACAAAGTTGTTTGGTTTTCTAACGATGGTTCTGGGAATTTTTCATCAGAAAATGTTATTTCTTCAACAGTTAACGGAGCTTCTGGAGTTGCTTTGGGTGACATCAATGGAGATACTATTGTAGATTTTGCCATTACCGCCTATGATGCTGATGAAGTTGTTTGGTTTTCTAACGATGGTTCTGGAAACTTTACATTAGAATTAGAAAAAATCGATGATACTTTAAACGCACCTGGTGTAGTACATCTTAGTGATATTGATAGTGATGGCGATTTAGACGCGCTAGTCGCTACAGCAGTTTATGGAGGTGATGTTATTGAAATTTTTAGAAACGATCTTGTACCTGGTGGTACAGTAGCTTTTACCAAAGACGCTACTTCTGTAACTACAGGAAAAGTTGGAATCTTTAATGCTGAATTTATGGACTTAGATGGTGACACCAACTTAGACATATTGGCAACAGAAGTTTCTTATGGTGGTGGACCAACAGGAAACCTATATTGGTACGAAGATAATGGTGCTGGTTACACAGAAACTATATTTACTACCTCAATTGTTAATCCTTCTGTTGCACAGTTCAGCGATGTAGATGCTGACGGTTTAAAGGATATTGTATTGAGTAGTGGTTCTTCAGGTGCTGGAAATGATTTAGTATGGTTTAAAAATAATGGTGGTGGAAGTTTTGGTGCAGAAACCGTTATTGATAATACACAAAGTCAAGCCTTTGTCTATACTATAGATGATTTTGACAATGATGGCGATAACGATATTGCTAGTTGTGCTTTTAATCAAAATGACTTGAACTATTTTGAAAATCAACTTGAATCTTTAGGCATTCCTAATTTTACTAACAATTCTCTAAAAATATTTCCTAATCCCACAAAAGACAATTTACATTTTGAAGGTTTAGAAGATGGCACAGTCAATATTTCTATTTCTGATGTTTTAGGAAAAACTGTTCTTGAAAAATCACAAAATTCTAATAGTGCTTTTGATGTTTCTGGCTTGGCAAATGGTATTTATACCATAACTATAAACGGAAAATTTGCTTCAAAATTCATTAAGGAATAGATTTATAAAATATTTCAATTTAAAAACGCTGATACTTATAATCAGCGTTTTTTTTTATCAAAAAAAAAAAGCAACTTTACAAAAAAGCCAACTTATGTCAATTCTTATAAAAAACATAAAACAACTTGTACAAGTTCATGACTATAATGTAATGATTGTAAAGGGTGAAGACATGAAAAAACTTCCTGTCTTAGAAAATGCCTATCTATATATAGAACACGACACCATAATAGAATATGGTGAGATGAAATATTGCGAAGGCATAGAAGCCGAAACCATTATAGATGCAAGTGGTAAAATTGTTTTGCCTGCTTGGTGTGACTCACATACGCATATTGTTTATGCGGGCAACAGAATACCAGAATTTGTAGATCGCATAAACGGCTTAAGTTATGAAGAGATTGCCAATAAAGGTGGCGGAATATTAAACTCTGCAAAATTGCTTCAAGACACTTCCGAAGACGATTTGTACGAACAATCCATCAATCGGCTGGAAGAACTTATAAGAATGGGAACCTGTGCTTTTGAAATTAAAACAGGCTATGGTCTTACTGTTGAAGCGGAATTAAAAATGCTTCGTGTTATTAAGCGTATAAAACAAGAAAGTCTGGCAAAGATTACACCTACCCTTTTGGCTGCGCATGCCATTCCTGCTGAATATAAAGACAACAAAGAAGCATATATTAAAATCATAACCGATGAACTAATTCCTAAGGCTTCAAAGTTAAATGTCAATCAATATATCGATGTATTTTGTGAGAAAGGCTATTTTGACCTTGAAGATACTGAAGCCATTCTTAAAGCTGCCAAAAAACATAATATGCGACCAAAGATTCATGTGAATCAATTCAACATTCTTGGTGGTGTTGGCCTTGGTGTAAAATACAATGCTTTGTCTGTTGATCATCTTGAGGAATTAAATGATGATGACATAAAAGCTTTAAAAAAGTCTGAGACTATGCCAGTTGCTTTACCTGGTTGTTCTTATTTTTTGAGTATTCCTTACACGCCAGCTAGAAAAATTATTGATGCTGGTTTACCACTGGCAATTGCCACAGATTACAATCCTGGTTCTGCACCTAGTGGTAATATGAATTTTATTGTAAGTGCTGCTTGTGTAAAATTAAAAATGACACCAGAAGAAGCTATAAATGCAGCTACAATAAATGGTGCCTACGCCATGGGAATTAGTAGTATGTATGGTAGTATTACCAGAGGAAAAAAAGCAAACCTTATCATTACAAAGCCTCTTAGCGATTATAGTGAAATACCTTATGCTTTTGCTCATGATCCAGTTGAGCAAGTCATTATTAATGGGCAATTAAAGGATATAAAAAATCCGGAAGAAAACTTCCGGATTTAGCTATCAATCAATCAAACTTTGAATTCTTATTTCAGAGTAAACTCTGAAGTAGAAACCAATTCTTTATCATTAAAAACGTTTACTTGGTAACGTCCTTTCTCAAATTCTGAATCTTCAGACTGTGCTATGTACTCACAGATGTTTAAGCTTCTGTTTTCGTAATTGAAACGGCTAATTAAACTGTAATTTAATACCTGATCTTCAAATTGTACTTGTTCATTAGTACCTAAAACATTGTTCTTAGGATCTATCACCTGAACGTATAATTCTTTATCACCTGCTTCTGTTAAAGTGTTTTTGGCCACAGTAAAACAGATTTTAATTTTATCACTTCGTCCTGCTCTTTCGGTTGGGATTTGTCTTCCACTACGTCTTTCAATAACTCCCATACCTTTTAAACCAACAGTTTGCAAAGCAGCTGCATCTTTTACAACACTTGCTAATTCAGTATTTTGAACCAGCAATGAATCTGTAAATACTGTACGCTCAGCTAACTGTACTTGTGTACTGTCTAAAGATGTTGCTAAATATTCGTTTTCTACTTTTAAACGATCGTTTTCAGCTAACAACTCATCCATTTCTTCTTGTAAGGCTAAGAACTTCTTTTTATATCTCCATAAAGAGTTTACACTGTTCTGAGATACTTTTAAAGAATCCATTAAACCCTGAATACGCTCTCTTGCTTCAATTAAATCTTGATCTTTAACTTCACTAGCTGCAATAGCCTCGTCGTATTGCTTTGCCATATTGCTAAGATCGTTCATCACTTGTTGCTTTTCAGTAATAAGCTCTTTTTCAGTTTGTTTTCCTTCAGAATAATATTTTGAGGCAAAAAA
>JAGQZO010000148.1:7055-8220 GCA_020435515.1 Winogradskyella sp.
AATTTTTAAATAAAGCTGTACTTTTATTTTAATCTTTAATTAAACATCCAAATGCAAAATCTCGTATTATTCACTTCAAAAGATCGCGATACACTTTTAAAGCTTCGTAAAGGAGAATCAAAATTTGGAGAACTTGTTCAGTTAATATCTAACCTCACTAACATATACGATGACATTGTTAATTTAGATGTCGACTACGTTATTTTTGGTATTTCAGAAGATATTGGAGTTTATGCAAATTACGGAAAAACAGGTACTTACAAGGCTTGGGAGGCTACTATAAAATTTTTGTTAAATATTCAAAATAACCAATGTACAAAACCAAACCGTGTTTTAATTTTAGGCCATTTAGAGTATCCTGAAGCTAGAGAAATCGTAAATCAAAAACCATCAAAAAAAAATATTGCTAAAGCCAGAACTCTTGTTGAAGACATAGATAAAGATGTGACCTATTTAGTATCTTCAATTGTAAAAGCTGGCAAAACACCAATTGTTATTGGAGGCGGACATAATAATTCTTACGGAAATATAAAAGGCTTAGCATTGGCAACAAATGACCGAGTTAACGTTATTAACTTTGATGCGCATACCGATTTTAGAGCAGAAGAAGGAAGGCATAGCGGAAATGGTTTTAGTTATACTTATGCGGAAGGGTTTTTGAAAAATTACTTCATTTTTGGTTTGCATGAAAACTATACTTCAGACAAACTATTTAAAACACTAAATAAGGTAAAAGCCATAAAATATAACACCTACGAAGCCATGGAAGTTAGAAACGAATTAGACTACAACGCTGAATTAGAACGTGGTCTTAGTCATGTGTCTTCTAAAGCTTTTGGTATAGAGATAGACTGTGATGCTATAAAAAATATATCAAGTAGTGCAGCAACACCAAGCGGATTTAGTGTAAAACAAGCAAGACAGTTTGTCCATTATTTTGCTAAGCACGAAAAAGCAAAATATTTACACATCTGTGAAGCTGCTCCAACCAAAAAAACAGAAAGAAAAGTAGGCAAGCTTATCACCTATCTAATTACTGATTTTATTAGAGCTAATGGACGTTAAAATTGTAGGATACAAGTCTGAACATGCTAAAAGTTTCTACGAATTAAATATTGAGTGGTTAAAAACCTTTTTCTTTGTAGAACCTTTTGATGAGGAGGTA
>JAGQZO010000149.1:0-3517 GCA_020435515.1 Winogradskyella sp.
GTGCCTGTATCTTTGTTTTTCCAATAACCAAATTTGTAGAGTCTAGGTTTTAAGGAAGCCTTAAGTTTTAGGGTGTCACCTTGGTAAAAACCATCAATATAATTGTTTAGCGTGGTTTCTATTTGTTCTTTGTCAGAAGTTTCCTGAGCTGATAAGTTAATAGAAATTAGTAACGATAGCGCAATAAGTAAAGATTTCATTTTTGAGATTGATTAGTTAATGTCCTCAAAAATAGACTAGAAAAATTGTTTTACTTCTAAAAGTTTGTTAAATGAATTTAAGCTAATTCCAGTGCAATCTCAATCATTTGCTTAAATGTGGTCTCACGTTCTTTACTTGTAGTTTTTTCACCAGTAACCAGAGAATCTGAAATAGTTAAAATAGCAAGCGCATTTACATTATGTTTTGCTGCAACAGTATAAAGACCAGCGGCTTCCATCTCTACACAGAGTACTCCAAATTTAGACCACTTTTTGTAGGACTCGATATTGTCCTCATAAAATTCGTCTGAAGATAAAACATTACCAGCATGGATTGAAATATTCTTTGCCTCAGCTGCTTTTACAGCTTTTAAGAACAAACCAAAATCGGCTGTAGGAGCATAGTCAGCACCACCAAAACGCAATTCGTTAACGCCAGACGTAGATGAGGCAGCCATTGCTAAAACAACATCTCTAATTTTAACATGTTTTTGATAAGAACCCGCACTACCGACTCTAATTAGGTTTTTTACACCAAAGTCCTTAATGAGTTCATTGGCATAAATAGAAATACTAGGAATGCCCATTCCAGAGCCCATTGTAGATACACGTTTACCTTGGTAAGTACCAGTATATCCATACATACCTCTTACCTCGTTGAAACAAACAGGGTTTTCAAAAAAAGTTTCAGCAATCCATCTAGCTCTTAGTGGATCTCCTGGTAATAAAATAGTTTCTGCTATATCGCCTTTCTTGGCGCCAATGTGTACACTCATGCCGTAAAGTTAAGCAAAGTGTTTTAAACTAGTAAGAAGTATTTGATGTTTGATTGGTCATCATGGCAACACCAGATGAAGCGCCAATTCTATGCACACCTACTTCGATATACTTTAGAGCAGTTTCGGCATCTCTAATACCTCCTGAAGCTTTAATCTTTAGTTGATCCCTCACAGTCTTCTTCATAATTTTTACAGCTGTAAGTGTGGCACCACTCTTAGAGAAACCTGTAGATGTTTTTACAAAATCTGCCTTAGCATCAATACAAATTTCACAAGCTTTTACAATTTCGTTTTTAGAAAGTTCGCTAATTTCTAAAATGACTTTTAGAGGTATTAGGCCTATGGCACGTTTTACGTCACTAATATCTTTTAATACTTCAACATAATTTTTGCTTTTAAGACGACCAATATTCATGACCATATCAATTTCAGTCGCTCCTTGTTCTATAGCTTTTTTGGCTTCAAAAATTTTAGCTTCGGTAGACATGGCTCCAAGAGGAAAACCAACAACTGTACAAACCTTCACTTCTGAGCGTCCTAAAGCTTGTTTAGCAATAGGAACATAACAACTGTTTACACAAACAGAGTAAAAATTATATTTTAAAGCTTCTGCACAAAGTTTAAGGATATCGGTCTCAGTTGCTGAGGGACTCAATAGGGTATGGTCTATATATCTGTTTAATTCCATCTATTAATAAGTAGGTTTATTAAATAATTAACTATAGTAATCCCTATGTTTTAGAGGGAGAACTACAACAAGTTTAATTGTTTCTTAAGTATTGTTGGAATTAAATAGCTCGACAAAATTAGTAATAAATCCGTTAAAATGCATTAAATAAATTAAAATTAATTGTGCATTTCATCGAAAAAAAAGCTGTTGCCCATCAATGAATTGAATTTCAACTCTTTATTTTTTCATGTCTATTTATTGTGCAAAACAAATTTTCAAAAGACATGATATTTATCAGTATTTGAGGATTTTTAAGCATTTATTTTTGTGGGAAATTAAATATTAAATCATGAAAAACTTATTATTATTTATTCTATTGTTAGGGTTTACGGTAAACCTAAACGCACAAGATACCGAGGCTGCCGATGATTATAACAAGTGGCAAGCACGTTTGAGATTAATTTCTGTAGTACCATCTCCAGATGATGACATTGATGGTGCAGATGTAGATCTTAGTACCGCTTTTGTACCAGAATTAGACTTCACTTACTTTTTCTCTAAAAATTGGGCTGCCGAGTTAATACTGGGTACAGCAAAGCATGATGTTGATTTGGATATTGATGGAGGAGGATCTGTAGATTTAGGTCACGTTTGGTTATTACCTCCAACTTTAAACTTACAATATCATTTTTATGCAGATGATTTTAAACCATATGTAGGTGCAGGTATTAATTACACTATATTTTATGGTGTTGATGAGGGTGATTTAGATGATATTGAATATGATAACGCATTTGGTTTCTCTTTACAGGCTGGTTTAGATTATAACTTAAATGATAAGTGGTTCTTAAACTTAGATGTAAAGAAACTATTTCTTAAAACTGATGTTATGGTAAATGGTGATCCTGATACATCCGAAGTTAATATAGACCCATTAATTATTGGTCTTGGTGTTGGTATGAAGTTCTAAGTATGAACAATATATTTATTAAAAAAAAAGAGCCTTTACAAGGCTCTTTTCTTTGTTTATTGTAGCATTGCTGTTACTGTATAGCCTGCATTTCTGAGAAGTTGTATAACTCCATTTTTTCCTGGCAAGTGACCAGCTCCAACACCAAAGAATGTAGGTTGCTCTTTGGCATATTCACCAATTTTTGAAATCCAGTTTTTATTGCGTTGTTCTAATAGTATATCTTGATGTTTTGACATCGTACTATTGGCATCATCATTCATAATATCAATGAGTGCATTAATGTCTTCATCTTTATAAATTTTAAGCATTTTAGAGAACGTTGCTTTATCTTTTGTTAAGTTGCCCTCAGCCATGCGTATTAAATCTGCATACTGATCTTCTAAAGGAATATCATCAAAAACTTTTAATTGCTCTTCAATAGTTTCAAGACCATAGATTTCTTCGTTTTGCTCTGATGCTACTTTGCTTAACTCCAATTCAAAAGACTGCATTGGGCAATCAATCATTTTAGGGTAAAACATAGACATAAGGAAAAATGGCTTTACGTTTTCCAATAGTTTTACGGACATACCCATGTTATTGATAAATAGGGAGTCAATGGTTTGGTATTCCTCGTCAGACACAAAATCTTTCAGTGTTTTACCATCTTTCAAGTACATACTTTTCATCATTTTAACTTGCATACTAGGATCGTCCATGTCTAGCTCCATTACGATTTGTGTAGTTTCATCTAAAGCTTTTTTTACATCATCTTCAAGAGTAGCGTCACATGTTATATGAATAGTTCCGAATAAATACGATGGAGTTTCCAATCCATTGCCTTCAATTTTCCATAAGGTTGAATTTTCTAATTCTTGAGCTGAGATTGAAAATATTGATAGTGTAGTTATAACAA
>JAGQZO010000149.1:3591-3846 GCA_020435515.1 Winogradskyella sp.
AAAAAGCAATTTGTTACAAAAAGGAAAGCAACACATCCAAAATCCGATAGCTTTTCGAATTAATTTCAGTGTTGCTTTAACCAACCAATCAATATAAAGACTATTTACATTCTATATTGTTACAGTCTGTTTATAACTCTTCTACAACTAAATCTCCTTGGTTTCTAAAGACTAACTGTCCATCAAACTCATCTAGAAGAATGATACTATCTGTTGTTACCTTACCAGCTAATATTTCCTTGCTCAACTGATTCA
>JAGQZO010000150.1:0-3820 GCA_020435515.1 Winogradskyella sp.
CCAAGTATTATTAGCATGGTACAAGAGCTTGGAGCTAACCTCTCGCCTGCCGAAGTCACAGCAATGACTGCCAGAGCCTCTATGGCTGTGGCCTATGGTGAAAGCCTTAGCAATTTACTGCAACCCTTCTTTTTGCTGATTGTCTTCCCAGTCATGGGTAAAGGCATTAAAATACAAGCGAGAGATGTTGTTGGCTATTTGTTTATTCCTTTTGTGGTGTTGTTTGTGATACAGGCACTTTTGGTGACGTATATGCCGTTGTAGTTTTGTTTATAACTTTTGATATTTCACCCATTTAACTAGTTGATTTAAAAAGCTTATAGGTGTAAATTCGTTGATGTTGGATATGACCTGCTAAAAAAGATGGTGTCATTAAAGTAAGCGAATATATAGTTTCAACTTCATAACTTTTTAAGGTACACCCAAAAGCTAAAAACCGCCTTTTACATTTTGGTTTTCAGTGCCTCTTTTTTAAACAGTGAATCAAAATAAATTAAATGTTTTTTATAATTTACCCCATTACTAAAAATAAATAGCGTATGTTTGTCCCGTTCAAGATAGAACACCTTTTAATATTAAGGTAATATACAGTAATTGCAGTTTAAGAGCTCAGCTCTTCTTTCCTTCTTTATTTTATCACTACTTTATTTTTTAAGACTCAAAAAACTTTCGAAGTGCTTTTTATGGCATTTCATGAAAGTCTAAACAATACCCTATTCTTGAACAAACAATTTTTTTAACATTAAAATATAAGTAAAATGCAAGAAGGCACAGTAAAATTTTTCAACAACGCCAAAGGATTTGGTTTTATCACTTCAAAAGATTCTAACGAGGACATTTTTGTTCACTCTACAGGTTTAATTGATAACATCAAAGAAGACGACAAAGTTCAGTTTAAAACAGAGCAAGGAAAAAAAGGATTAAATGCTATTGATGTTGAAGTTGTTTGGTAATACCAACCCCTTTAACTCGTAGTTAAATATAAAAAGATTGTCTTGTTAGACAATCTTTTTTTTATCCATATCTGAGATAGATTTCATTAGCCTCAATAACTCTTCAAGATGAACCCAAAAGTTAAAACTGTCTTATCGCTTTTGTTTTTTGTGATGATACTTTTGAAAAAATTGCCTTTTTTACTCTGAAAAATTCAAACCTCCAAAAAAATACCTAGTAAACGGTATTGATTGATGCTTGTATAATTTGAATTTTTGGTTCATAATTTTAAATCAATAGTTATGAAAGCAAAAAAAGTCTTAGTGCTGTTAACCTTAAGCATTGTCCCATGGTTTGCAGTGAGTCAAGAAACTTATTATTGGACCTACACCTATGGTAATGCCAGTATATATGGCGACCTTGTTGAGTTTAGCTACTTTACAGAAGTTAATACTCTTGAATGTGAGGCTACTAAAGAAGAAATCAAGACCAAGTTAGATACTTACATGAGTCCTTTGATTAAAAATTGGGACAACCATTACTCTCAAGTTAGATTTTTCAATTCTTATTCAGACGCTGAAGATGACAGAAACTACTTAATGAATCGTGATAGACAAAAAGGAATTGGAGTACGACCTAAATATGCAAGATTTAAATACAACTGTAACTATTAAAAACCACTTAATTATGAAAAACACACTTCTTATAGCGATATTTTGTTTCGCTTACACAGCAAATGCCCAATATTACTCTGTTAGTACTTCCGTTAACCCCGTCACCTTTTGCAACTCAAGCACAAGCACCTCTGTTAATATTAACATTAAATGTGAAGGTCCATGTAATGCTATAGTTGAGTATTACAGTGACCGTTATGGTAGGTGGAGTTATCAATCGACAAAATCCTCAGACGATTACGGAAACATAAGTTATATAGGAACTGGTCTTAAACTAAATAAAAGCCACACCTATCGGGTATATGTTTATAGAAATGGCACTTCAGTTAATAGATCTAAACTTAACTATTCTGATTACAAAAATGTAGAAATTTATACACGAAAAATATGTAATTGACATTTAAAGAAATAATGACAAACGGCTTAAATTCTATAAATGATTTTGAGTCGTTTTTTTTTGGAATTGATGAGAATTAGACAATCAATAACTCTTTAAGGTGAACCCAAAGGTTAAAAACTGGTCTTCGCGTTTTTGGTTTTGTACCACAATACTTTCAAAGGTATGCAAGTAATTGATTTTAAAGTTGAGGAATTTCCAAATGGGGAATTCAAGCCCGAAATCGGCTTGCCAACGGTAATTATTGCTTTCCTCTAAAGAAGGTTGTATATAACTCTGGTGGCTTACAATGACCTTATCCTTAAATAGGTAATACTTTCCGCTCACCCAAACCGTACCACGCCAGGTATCAATTTCATCTTTGCCATCGTACTCGTTTAGATTAAAGTTGGTGTTGTTAAAGTTGGTTTGCTCGTATTCACTGGTCAACGAAAACTTTAACCAATTCTTGTCCTTTTTATAAGCTTGAACCGTAACACCTCCCCCCAGCAACGAACGCGCATTGATTTCGCGTCTAAAATTAGTACTTAAAAAGCCCAATAGTTGTGGGTAAATCGTTTTTTCCGGATTAAAATAGAGGAAGTTGAGACTTAAAAAATCGGCATCAGCTTTTACTTTACCAAATTCTTGATACACGTACGAGTTTTGCGTTTTGACGACCCATTTTTTCCAAGGTTTGTAAGTAACACCAGACTTGGCCCTAAAGATTAGGGTTTCAACATTACCACCTTGCCAAAAGCCTGTGAGCGAGAGGTCGGCTTTAATCTTCAACGAATCGCTTTCATTGATTTGTGCTGAAAGCATTACTGGTAATAGCAATAAAAGATATAATGTCTTTTTCATTAGTAGCTTCATAAGATTATGCGTCTTATTTAAGTTTACATGTCAATCTCGGTTTGATTGGCTTATCGTTTCGAGTGGTTTTTGCTTCTATTTCGACTGCGCTCAATATGACAGCAAAACCACTCAAGGTGACAAATTCAATCACAATGCGAAGATATTTATTTATCCACTTTTAAGCGTGAAGACCTTTAAAAATCTACGATAACGTTTTCAAAAATTAAAATTTAGAACTTTATAATGTAACATTTTAAGATTGCTGCATCTAAAGGGAAATCAAAACTTAAAAAATCATGAAAACAATCGTATTATTCATCCTTTCAACATTTTTCTCTTTTACTTTTCAAGTGGAAAACACTGCCAAACCTATTCATGTAGAGGTTTCGGGAAAAGGGAACCCAATTATTTTTATTCCAGGATTTACTGTGCCTGGTGAAGTTTGGAATCCAGTAGTTAAAGAACTTGAAAGATCTTATGAATGCCATGTGGTGACCTTAGCAGGTTTTAATGGTAAAGCGCCTATTGAATTTCCTTGGTTACCTAAAGTCAATGATGCTCTCAACAACTACATTACAGAACATCATTTGGAAAACGTTACTGTTATTGGTCATAGCTTAGGTGGCACTATTGCTACTTGGCTGGCGAGTAGAGAACACTCAAAAGTGTCGAACATCATCATTGTAGATGCCTTACCTGCGGCTGGCGCATTAATGATTCCTAATTTTAATCCAGATAACCTAGCGTACAATAGTCCTTATAACAATCAGCAATTGGCCATGGATGACACTCAGTTTGAACAAATGGCCACCATGATGTCTCAAGGAATGAGCGTTAACAAAGAAGCGCAAGAGGACATTAAAACATGGATACTAAAAGCGGACCGAAAGACCTATGTTTATGGCTATACGGATTATCTTAAATTAGACCTTAGGGAAGATTTAAAAAACATAAGCATACCGACAACCATTATTGCAGC
>JAGQZO010000150.1:3873-4829 GCA_020435515.1 Winogradskyella sp.
CTGAAGGATTATAATTTTATTTTAGCGGAAGATGCTGCCCATTTTGTGATGCTTGACCAACCTGAGTGGTTTTTGAGTACCATGAAAACGATTTTATCAACTCAATAATGATTACAGAAAAAGACTTTACAGCGCTGTATAACGCACTCGCACCAAAAATACAAAGGCTATGTTTGGGTTATGCTTCAGGTAACCAAGACCTTGCTAATGAGTGGCTGCAAGAAACATTTATAAAAGTCTGGAATTATAGAAAATCATTCAAAGGTGAGGCTTCGGTGGACACATGGATCTACCGAATAGCTGTAAATACTTGCTTAAGTGATTTGCGAAAAACCAGAAAGAATATCCCAATAAATGAAGCTATTTTGAAAGACAACCATGGTGAAGAGGATATTCATGCACATGAATCTAGACTTAAAAAGATGTACAGTTGTATTGATCAACTCACAGAACAAAACAAATCCCTTATCCTTTTAGAATTAGAAGATATACCACAGGCAACCATTGCAGAAACGGTTGGATTGGAACATGGTACGCTAAGAACACGGTTAAGCCGAATTAGAAAATCGCTTTTAAAATGTATTACAAATGGAAAATGATGTATTAAACACTATATGGAACAGTCAGGATGATAAATCAATTAACAATCCTGAAGCTATTATTAGCAAAGCAAAAACACAACGCAGAAGACAATTCTGGTCTGTATTGATAATGAGTTTAACAGTAGCCATACTGATTGGCTATACCATTTTTGTCTCACCTAACCAGTGGAACAATTTTACGCTAGGATTGTTATTAATGATTTCGAGCCTGGTATTTAGAATTGTATTAGAATTAGGAACGATTTACCTAAAAGAAGGAAAACTGGTAACTTTAGACAACAAGTCTTACAAAAACTATTTGAAAAAGCACTACAAGCTACGCTTTTGGATACATTACCTTGTAACTCCTATTTG
>JAGQZO010000150.1:4906-7347 GCA_020435515.1 Winogradskyella sp.
TTCTACCTTTATCTTTTGATTTCAGGATTTGGGTCGATTGCAGTGATTATTGGCATAATCATACACAGCATTCGGAAAGAACTACGGTTTTTGGACAAGTTGAAATAAAACTAGAATAGACAATTCAACTTTTCGTATTAAATCCTTAGTGTCAGTTCGAGTGATTTTTAGCATAAAAATCGTATCGAGAACTATGTTAAGACTAAAATTCTTATTCTCGATACATCTTTACATTAAAGTCGAGACACTCGAATTGACAGAAGTTTAAATGAAGTAAAGGACAACTAAACTACTCGCTCAGCAACTCGGTTACAAAGCTTTCAAACTCATCTTTGAATTCTATGTATTTATCGCCAGTTGCTGGGCCATTAAAACCTGTATGAATCTTTCTTACCCTTCCTTTTTTATCAATAAAAATGGAGGTCGGATAGGATAATATATGGTTAAGCATCGGCAATTTTTCTTGGGCATCGGATTTGTCCGTACCACCAAATTGTGCTAAAAGTATAGGATAATCTATACCAATTTTATTTTGCAGTCTTTCTATGCGGCTAAAAGCTATTTCTTTGTCCTTGGCATACTCAAAGGCTAAAGCTATAATTTCCAAATCTTTACCTTTATATTTCTTATAAAAATCTGAGTAGTATTTACTTTCATCCAAACAATTAGGACACCAGGTTCCCATAATTTGCACAATCACCACCTTGTCCTTAAAACGCTCATCCTTTAGACTCACCATCTTATCTGACGTGTTTGGAAACGCAAACTCTAAACTGTCGTAACCTTCTTTTAGGTAGGTCAATTCATTGGCACTAGGCAATTCATAGTCGGCATTACGTTTAGCCTCAAAAGGCTCTTTCCAATGGTTACCAGAATAAAATCTACCATGCATGGTAGAATCGGTTACTGTTGCAATAAACAAAAAGGCGTGAGCACCATCAAACGTAGATAGTTTCATGGTATTGCCATCCATTACACCTTCCAAATAACGGTAATCTCCAGTTGTGGTTCTAAAGGTTCCTGTCACCTTCTGCCCTTCTTGTTTAAAAATACCTTTGGCTATATATTCTTCTCCTTCAACACCTTTGCTAAATACGGTTTCCCAAATACCTTCAACATTAGTTGTTGGCTTTTCCTTCACTGAAAACCTCATATTTTCATGACCTTCTGCTCTAAAAGGAACCTTTCGGTCTCTATCAGGACTTATATAAAATCCATTCAGACTTTCGTCATTGCTAATTTTAGCCACCAAATAATCTTTAAATACTGGCAAATTGATGTAAACCGAATCGTTTTTATATTCAATTTCATCCACCACTATCGCTTCTTCAGCATTGACTATCTTTAATTCATTTTTTGATTCAAATTTAAATATGAAAGGAATTTCTTGATTGTCTTGAATGGGTAACCATGCTCTGTACGTTCCTTCTGCTAATGGAATAGCTGTGTCTAAATTGGACTTAGTGTCGTTTTTACATGAAAACAGAAGTATTACAACTAAAAGTCCAAAAATATATCGCATTGTAGATTGAGTTTATATAAGGTTCGAAATAACAACAATTCCCTTACATAAAAAAGCATATTCATTTCATTAACATTCAAGTATTATTATCTTTGTGGCTTCATTGAACTGACATTATGAAGATATCATACAACTGGTTAAAACAGTTTATTAAGATAGATTGGGACGCCGAAAAAACTGGCGAATTACTTACAGACCTTGGTCTAGAAATTGAGGGTATAGAAACTTACGAATCCGTTAAAGGCGGACTAAAAGGAATTGTTGTTGGCGAAGTATTGACTTGCGTACAACACCCAAATGCAGACCGACTAAAAGTGACTACCGTAGATATTGGTGAAACAGAGCCAGTGCAAATTGTATGTGGAGCACCAAATGTGGCTGTAGGACAAAAAGTACCTGTAGCTACCACAGGCACAACGCTTTATACTGCCGATGGTGAAGCTTGGGAAATAAAGAAAGGAAAAATTAGAGGTGAAGAAAGCCATGGGATGATTTGCGCTGAGGACGAACTTGGTCTTGGTGAATCTCATGAAGGCATCATGGTTTTGGATGCCAACTTAAAAGTGGGCACACTAGTAGCTGAGATTTTTGAAGTTGAAAACGACGAGGTTTTTGAAATAGGTCTTACACCAAACCGAGCTGATGCCATGAGCCATTATGGTGTGGCTCGCGATTTGAGAGCAGGTCTTATACAGAAAGAAAAATCATTACAGCTTATCACCCCTTCCGTCATGTCGTATCATGTAGATACAAGGTCGCTAAAAATTGATGTTGAGGTTAAAGACAAGGAGAAGTGTCCGCGCTATTGTGGTGTCACTATTTCTGGAGTTAAGGTTGGGACGTCACCTAATTGGTTACAAAACCGACTAAAAGCTATTGGCTTATCTCCCATTAATAATATTGTAGACGTTACCAATTA
>JAGQZO010000151.1:0-6312 GCA_020435515.1 Winogradskyella sp.
TAATAAAACTAATATAATTGTGTGTGAAATTTTTGATTTTATCTTCTAATGAAGAGTCATCATTAAGAATAGCATTGAGCTGTGGTGCTAATAAAGAAAAGGCCTTTTTAAATACAGCCTCGAACAAGAGTCGCTTGCTTCTGTAGTAATAATGCAACATTGCCTTATTGATGTTTGCTTTGTCGGCAATTTCTTGCATTCTGGCACCATCCATTCCTTTAGATTGAAATATTTTTTGTGCTGCTTTTAATATTTGTTCTTCAGTTTTATTGTCTTTATGTTTTGTCATAATTCAACCATTAAGTTTAACCATATGGTTAACAAAATTACAAAAAATTATTTAATAACAATTGTTTGGGTTTTAAAAATATACTAATGATTTGTAAAAGTCAGATAATATGTAACTCGAAAAAATAGTGACGTTTAGTATGAAAAAATGGAATGGAGATCTTGGTGTTCAATGTTATTCATGTCAATTTGAAGACTTTATTAGAGCAAGCATTTCGATTTTATGTTTTTTAAGAATTAAGATTTGTACCCTATGATACTAGAATGCCTATAAAGATTAAAAAGTTACTTTTTATATCGAAAAGTCAATGATGACTTTTGTTTAAAGTTCATTTAACTGATTAAATTTATTTATTTCTTGTAATAATTGGTTCGATATTTTTTCTGTACGCTCTACAACAAGCCAAATACGAAAGTGTTTGGCTTTTTTTGTAAATGAGATTTTAGAAAGTTTATTTCTTAAAATTTATCTCTAACAATCTGACTAAAATCATACTAAATTTAAATAATGATCACTAAATTTAGTTTATGAGAAATATACTATTACTTACAGACTTTTCAGATAATTCCATAAATGCTTTGTACTATGCTTTAAAGTTGTTTAGCGGCTCTAGCAATAATTTTTTTGTGTTGCATGTAGAAGTTGCAAATACTTTTTTAACTGATGATTTAATGGCTGCTGGAAATAAAAGTATCTACGATTCACTGGTTAAAAAGCCGAAAAACAGATTAAAAAAAGTCGTTTCAGATTTAGAAGAAGCATCTAAACAAGAAAATTTCAATTTTGAGATGCTTATTGACCATGATGTGTTTGTAGATTCTGTCAATCAAGTTGTAGCATCAAAGCATATTGACTTAATAGTCATGGGAACCAATGGAGTCACAGGTGCCAAAGAGGTCGTATTTGGGAGCAATACAATAAACGTGATACGAAAAGTAACTTTCCCAACACTCGTAATTCCTGAGAATTTTGAATATACCTCTCCTAAGGAAATTCTATTACCACTGGATTTGAGTGATTCTATAAGTGGTAACGCCTTTAAAAACCTATTGACTTTTGCAAAAACATACTCTGAAAAATTACACCTATTGCGAGTAAAGCCTAACGATGAAATTTCAGTAGAGGAGCAGAAAGATAACGAGTATATTGAAACACACTTAAAAGATTTTAAGTACGAATATCATGTGGTTAGCAATGCATCAATGGATCATGTAGTGAATTCTTACACCCAAACGCATAGTATAGATTTAATTGCTTTATTAGTTCAGAAAGAAAGCCTTTTTGAAAGATTCTTTACAGGGTCTTCAACTACAGAAATTAGCAAGAAACTTAAAGTACCGTTACTTGTGTTTCACGTTTAAATTATTATTCTTAAACACTAGGATTAGTTGATCAGCTTATTTCCTTTTTAGTGCTTAATGCAATAGGGCTAAACAATTGTTCAGTTTCTAAAGCTTCAATAATCAAATTAATGTAGTCATTTACGGTTTTGTCTATAGATTGAGGATCAACGATGTTTATAGAGCCTTTCCACAGCAATTCCCTTTCTTTGGTTGGACAGATGCAGAATACAGAAGTTTCTGCATGGTAAACTGTATACTCTTCATAATACTCCGGATTGTAAAAACTATCCTGATATCTTAAATAATCTTCCTTAAATTTTATAAAGGTTTCATCGTACACATCAAAGTTTTTGGTATATCCTATTTTATCTTCAGAGCCTACTACTTTTGAAAAAATGATGGTATCAAATCCACTTTGTAATAGCTGTTGTTCCAAACTGTCCAATTCATTTTGGTTCAGCTTTTCGGTTTTAAAGGATTTAGGAAAAACTTCAAAACTAGTATAAGCATCTGTACCTCGCATCAGAAACTCTTTCTTTAGCTTATTCTCAAATTTTTGCTTGGCTTCTATATTAGAAGTAAGCCCAACAACCAAAACTTTAGAAGGTGCATAGGTTTCTATTTCCGGATTTTTCCAACTGTCAGTTAACTGTGTTGAGGTACAGCTGCTTACAAGTGCTGTTAAAAGTAGAATAATCAGCTTTTTCATAATAGGTTTATTTCTTATCTAATAATCGGTTTTGTTTACTTTCTTTCATAACCATTTTAATGAGGTTAAAAAGTTTGGTCTTAATAGTTCTGTATCGTTTTCTAAACTCCTCAACTAACTCTGTAAGATTACGATGTTCTTTTTTATATGCAGTTTCTTCATTTATCTGGTCTATGCCATCTACCATGATAGATAGTTCTTTTTCATGAGATTTAACGGCATTGATTAAGGTCTGGGTTTGTTCAACAACTTTAGTGAGTTTATCAATTAATCGTTTACTTTCTTCAAAATGATTGTTGTCTAAAATCTGAAGTGTGTACGAACGAATTAAATCTTCAAAAAACCATTGTTCTTCTTTACAAAACTCTAGTTCTGAAAGCCATTTTTTGGATTCGAAGTGCATCTCATCTGCACTCAACCATTCGGTATGCTTTGCGTTAGTGTGTATCGTTTTCATGATTTTTAAAATTTAAAATGGCAGAGTGTATAGTTCATAAAACATACACTCTGCCTTAATTAAGTGATTTTAGATAACTTCAACCTTTTTAGGTTGTAGTGTTTTAGCCTCTTCTTTTTTGAGAAGATTTAACTTCAGGATACCATTTTTATAGGTGGCCTTAACGTCTTGATCTGTATTAACAGATTTAGGTAGGGTTATAGATCTCTTAAATGAGTTATAGCTAAATTCTTTACGAGTAAAGTCTTCTTCTTTTTCTTCTATTTCATGTTTTTTTTCGCCACAAACATTAAGAATATTTTCATCTATAGTTACCTCAAAATCTTTTTTATTGAAACCAGGAGCTGCAAACTCTATTTCAAAATCATCATCATGTTCCTTAACGTTCATAGCTGGCATTAAGCTATCTTCTTCAAAAAAGTCATTGTTAAAGAAATCGTCGCTGCTTAAAAAATTTTTTAAGCCTTCATTTGTCCAGCTAGGGAACAAACGTCTTCTGTTGTTAAATTTAATTAGTGACATAGCTCTAAATTTTTAGTGTTAAACTTCGATTTTGCTATAACTAATTTACTGAGCTATAGGTGATTCTGAAATGATTTTGGTCAGTTTGTAGCAAGTTGTTTCAAAATTAAATAATGAGCTTTTCTACATCTGTTAACTTAGGGATTTTGACATGCCAACCATAAGTGTTTTCAATTTTAGATCTAAAGGAGTCTAGTGCAGTTGGTTCACCGTGAATAAGATAGACCATTTCTGGGATATTTTTAATATTCCCCATCCAATGAAGTAAATCTTCCTGATCAGCATGAGCTGATAAGCTTTCAATAGTTTTTATAGTAGCTTTTACAAGATAGTATTTTCCAAAAAAGCGGATTTCGTGAACCCCTTCTTTTAACTGTCGTCCTCTAGTGCCTTCGGCTTGGTAGCCTACCAAGAGTACAGTAGTTGAAGGCTCGTCTATTAGTTGTTGCAAGTAGGTGAGTACACGTCCTCCGGTAACCATGCCACTACCAGCAATGACAATTTTAGAGCGCTTATCATCTATAGTTTCCCAGGTTTCTCTGTAAGATTCTACAATGTTTACATGGTTACACATCGCATAATAGTCTTCGGTAGAAAGTCTGTGCCATTTTGGAAAGCGCTTAAAAACATCGAGAACGTTGTTGCCCATTGGGCTATCTATAAAAACAGGAATGTTGGGAATCCTACGGTTTTTATATAATTGCCAAAGAATATACATGAGTGTTTGTAAACGTTCCACAGCAAAACTTGGTATAATGAGGTTGCCTTTTTTATGAATCGTATCTTTGATGATGTCTTCTAAAATAGTTTCAACATCTTCATCAGGATGTAGCTTGTTGCCATAGGTACTTTCAATAAACAGATAATCTGCCCATTCTGGTGTTTTAGGGTTTTTGAGTAAGTAATCATTAGTACGACCTATATCTCCAGAAAATACAAACCGTTTACCATCAATATCTAATTCGATGAAAGTTGCACCAATAATATGACCATTATATTGAAAACGATATGAGATGTTTTTGGATAAATAGATCCATTTATCATCTACTTCTGTATGAAATAATTTAATGGTTTCTTCTGCTTCTTCAACGGTGTAAAAAGGTAGGGCAGGGTTGTGTTTGGTGTACTTTTCTTTGTTGGCTTTTTCGGCTTCTTCTTCGTGAATTTTAGCACTGTCTTTTAAAATGATTTCGGCAATGGCTAAGGTAGGTGCTGTACCAACAATTTTGCCGTTAAATCCTTGTTTTAAAAGTCTTGGTAAATAGCCAACATGATCTAAATGCCCATGCGTTAAAAGTACAATATCAATGGACTTAACATCTACAGGTAGATTGGCCCAATTGAGTTCTCTTAAGGTTTTTAGACCTTGGAACATGCCACAGTCTATCAAAATATTTTGCTCTGAGGTTTCTAATAAAAATTTTGAACCTGTAACTACACCAGAGGCACCTAAAAAATTAACCTTTACAAACGTTTCCATGACTATTCGTTTTTAATGGTACAGAGATCTGAGATTTCCTTTAGTATTTTTTCTTTTCTAGCATCAGAAATTCCTAAATGGTCTAGATAGAATTTATCGTGGATTAACTCTCTGCATAAGACTACATTTCTACTTAACAAAAATTGTTTTTCCCTATTAGAAAGTAATGTAGAAACGGTAATAGGATATAATCCCAGAAGGTCGATTCGGTCTTTTAAACCGTTATTTTCAGGATAATCCCAACTTAATAAAAACAGTCCACAACACTTGCTGTACTGTATGGCATCTTCAGTAAATCTGGTATTAGTGACTACCCAAGCTTTTGTTAGGGTTGTCCCATTTTTGGGATTTGTATTCCAATGTGCTTTTACATCTTGGTAGCGCGAGTTGATATATAATGGTACTTTCACATTACAGTTTATACCTTGTTCGCTATGAAACTTACATTCTATGATTGTGGTTTCATTGTCTTTGTGTGCAACAACATCAATCTCGTGCGTTACACATTTGCCTTGTAATACTTCACCAATTTTCACTTTGTAGCCAGAATATTTTAATACAGCTCCAACAAATCGCTCAAAAGGAAATCCTGTTGGGCCTAACTCATAAATTGCCTTTTTGAGTTTGTATTTAGAAGCAAAATGACTTTTCTTTTTCTTTAGTAAAGCAAAAGCTCTGTTATAAATTTCTTTAGTAGAAATGCCTTGGTACAGCTCGTCTCTAACTTTATCTATAATCTGGTCTATAGTCTCTTTATCTGCACCAGTTCTTTTTAAGGACGAGCGTAGTTTGTTAAGTGAGAATTTTACTTTATCTCCAGAGGATTTTGTTATTATGAAGCCATCATTTTGCATTTCTATTCATTTAAAAAATATTACCTAAACGTTTTTTGCCAGATAGCTTTGAAACTTAATTTCTAAGGTCGTGCATAGCTAAAATTGGGACATTAAGATGAAATGATATTTCCTTAACCAATGGGCTAGAAAGTATACTACCAAAAAACTTATGTTTTTTGTTTATAAACGCTACCATATCACTATCTCTACTTTCAACAAATACATTGATTGCTGCTATTACCGAATTGTGAGATAACGTGTGATGTTTGTAGCTTGTATCTGCTAGTATTTCTTCTAGAAGAGACTTATTTTCTTTTTGAGAATCATCCAATTCATCTTGCTCTTTAACATGCAAGACAATAATTGATGCATCAGACTTTTTAGCAATATCAGTAAGGTAAATCAACTCTCTGCGTTTGTATGGTACTTCAAAACCTGTTGGGAAAACAATTTCTTTAGGTAGTTTTATTTCAGCTTCTAGCGGAACTACAATCACAGGACAATTACGTACTTTTTCCATAACATAAATTGCTGTACTACCAAAGGCAGTTACTCTAGAGTGTGTTTCGCCTTTAGTACCCATAATTATCATTTCTATATCCTTTTTGTCCACGATGTCTTTAATGGCATCAATAGTGTTATTGAACATCGAAACGGTTTTGAAATGATGTTTTGG
>JAGQZO010000151.1:6365-16402 GCA_020435515.1 Winogradskyella sp.
TCAGAATCCCATTTTTTAGATTCATATATGTCGCTTCCAGATTGTGGTTTCATTAAGCTTTCAACTAAATTTCCGGTGGCCGAAAACACATTTAGGATATAAAAATCTGTAGGTTCATTTTTAAATAGCTCGGTAGCATAATCTATGGCATGCCAAGCATTGTCCGAAAAGTCTGTTGGTAATAATATCTTATGCCTCATGATTCTATGTTTTAAGTTGTTGTACTTTCAGCCAATCGCTCACTAAGCTGAGGACGGAATTACAAAAAATGGTATTGTAGCATGGAAGCCTATCTTCTTTATTACAGGCTCATTAATTATGCTTTCTATAAAACTGTGCTCATAGTTAATCATTACTAAAATGTCTATGTTAAGCTCTTCTATAAAGTCGTTTATTGCATTTTCTTTCTTTGTGTAATCTGGCATCCAATGGAAAGTATGTGGATTATCTTCTAAATAAGCTTTTAGCATTGCCAGATTGTAATCTTGCTGGTGACTCAGATTTTTTTCTTCGTTAATATGTAATATTCTAATCTTAGAATCGTACAGTTTTGATAGATTTTTTAGAGGAAGCAACTCTTCGCCATAAAATCGATTAAAATCTGTTGGAAATGCAATTTGTTTTGGCTCCTCAAAGTCAAACTCATGAGGAATTAAGAGAATAGGGCAAGACTTTACATGCTTTATGATTTTTACAGTGTTGCTGCCCATAAATATCTCTTTGGCACCAGTAGCTCCTTTGGTTCCCATTACAATAAGATTAATCTTGTATTTGGTGATAGCCATATCAATGGCATCATCCATGGCATCTACACTGAGTAAGATTTCAAAATTATGATTGAGGTTGTCGTTTGCTCTTTCTGCCATGTCTTTGAGTTCTAGCAACTCCTGCTTTGCATTATCTGCCATAGATCTCAATAACTTGTTTGAAATGTTAGACATCGCAGAGGCTTTCATTTTATAAGAATGCAAAAAATAGAAAGTACATTCTTCCTTCTCGTAGAGTTTAAGTGCATAAACGGCTGCACACCAGGCATTATCCGAAAAATCCGTTGGTAATAGTATTTTTTTCATGGCGAGTAGCTTTAGTTCATTAGCAAAAGTTACTGTTAACTTTTGCATTTTGAAATGATAATAATCAGTCTTATTTATAGTTGTGACGGAATAACCATAAACGGAACATTAAGATGAAAACCTATGTGTTTTATATTGGATTTAAAGAATAGATTTTCAAAAAATGAATGCTTATTGTTAATCATCACCAACAAGTTGATTCTTGTTTTTATCTGAAATTCTGTAATTGCTTCTGGTATATTTTGGTTTTTAATGTTGTGGAAAAGATGCGCTATACCTTTAAACTTTGCTTCAAGTTTTTGTCGGTTGGTTTCTTGTCTTTTAGTTAAAGCTTCACCATAGTGCACATGCATAATATTAACACGAATGTTATACACATTTGCAATATCTAAAAGTGGTTGTAAGTGCTGATCTTTAAAATCTATTTCATAGTCTGAAGGGAACAAGAGTTCGTGTGGTTTTTCAAAATCAAAATCACTAGGAATTGCAATTACAGGACATTTAGCATTGTTAAGTACATGCATGGTGTTAGAACCAAACAAAACTTCTTTAACACCAGACGCACCTTTGGTTCCCATAATTATTAGATCCATTACATTGCCTTCATACAGTTCGCTTATTTCACCAGTAAGTGTATTAAATGATGAAATGGTTGTAAATTGATGGTTAGGATTAGGAAACTCAGCTTCAATTTTTTCTACTAATTCTTGTAGCCTTTTTTTGCTGGTTTCTTTTACAGTCTCCATAAGTTGAAACTGAGGTTCGCTAGATTGCATAAATTCAACCTGATACACAACAGGAGTATATGTGTTTAGTAAAATGAAATTACATTTTACATTTTTATATAGTTGTAATGCGTATGTAATGGCATTCCATGCATTATCTGAAAAATCCGTTGGTAATAGTATTTTTTTCATGACGATAGATTTAAAATAATTAATAGCGTCTAATGTTTTGCAGTGCCAAAAACGGAATATCTATCCTCAGCGTTATTTCATCTAGTTTAGACTGAAAGAATATGTTTTCAAAAAACGAGTGTCTTGTATTAACCATCACTAGCATATCCACATTATTTTTATCTATATAATTGCAAATAGCATCAGTAATACTAGTGTTTTTAACAGTTTTAAAGTTGATTTCATTTTTGCACAATTCGTCTTTTATAAAGTTTTGGTTATTCTGTTGTCGTATAGATAGTTTATCACTACTGGAAACATACAACATGTCAATAATAGCTCTGTAAGGTGCAGCTAGCTCGCATAATAGTTTTAATTCTCTTCTTTTATATGGAATGAGGTAATTGGTAGGGAAGAGAATATGTCTAGGTTGACTACCAGCATAATATTCTGGTATAGCTAAAACAGGGCACTGTACATATCTAAGGACCTGAAGCGTATAACTCCCAAATGTTAATTTTTTATCGTTAGTGTTACCACGAGTACCCATAACGATAATGTCTATATTTTCTTCATCCACTATTTTATCCGCTTCATCTACCAGCATATTATTGGCAGAGATAATTGAATAACTATGTCTTGGATTTGGAGAAATCTCTTTTATCTCTTTCAGCACCTTATCAAGATTAGATTGGGACTTATCCGCAACTTGCTTGGTGATTTTTACCAAAGTTTCCTCTTTAATGAGTTCTTCGTTTTCAAAAATCTCATCTTGGTAGGCATGCATTATAAAAAATCTGCTTTTGTCATATTTAAATAACTCAGTGGCATATTTTAATGCATTCATTGCATTGGCCGAAAAGTCTGTTGGAATTAGAATATTTCTCATGATAATTCATTTTATAGCTTACTAAAGCTAAGGCAATTAGTGTCGTTTTACAATGATATTTATCATACAATATCGCTTGGGTATTTAGACGATTTATAAGGTTAAAAAAGAAACAGGAAGCTTTAACTTCCTGTTTCCGAAAAAGTGTTTAATTCTATAATTCACCTCTTATTTTGAAAACCCCAAAATCCTCTGACTACAAAGAATTATAAAGAGTTGCTTTTATATTCAACCAAAGCATTAAACACTTTTATTGCATTCATAAACCCTTAATGAAATATGAATGCTTTACTAATAATTTTAACCACTTATAATAACGTAATAAATATAATTATAGAGTGTGTTTTATAAAATGAGAAATATCAGTTTTGGTGAAAAATGCTAACCAAAAAAAGCCAGATATTGCTCTGGCTTTTCCCGTGATTAATAGCAAATGATATTAACTTTTCCTGTGTTTTAATATCACAAGCAAACGTAAACAACCTCATGATTTTATAAAATGATAAATATCAATTTTAGTTAATATGGGATTATCTGATAGACGATATTTAATAGAAATAGTCCTACTAAAAATAGCAGCATATAAATAAGCTGTACCATTTTAACATTAGTTAAAATTAACCACGATACTGTTTTATTTGGAAAAATAAAAAGCGCCAAGCCAGAAAACAGAAATGACCATCCGATTAATGTAATAACCAATTTGTAATTTAATTCCCAAAAGTTATGCAAGATAATTGTGGTTAGCCCTAACGTGATACAAATAAAGGCTGCCAGAATTAAAAACTTTTCATCTTTAAGGTTGCTAAAAATCTGTTTTATCCGTTTTGGATTAAAGCTTAGTACAAAAAAGAAAATGATAAGATACCAACCCCAAAACTTTGTAAAGAATAGTGAATTTTCCATGGTTTTATTAATTTTTTTCGTGTAATACTAATAGTGGTTTATCAGTGTGGTAGCTTATCTTTTCAACCCTACTATGAAAAAATATTTGTTGAAAATAGTTGAGGTTTTTGGCTACCATACAAATAAGATCAATATCTCTGCTTTCTACAAAACATTGTACAGCGTCTTCGACTTTTTTGTTGGTTAGATAATGAAAACTGCTTCTAATGCCTGTAAAATAGTCTTTAAGCAATGTTATACTTTCATCTAAATCTTCCCTTGAATCTACTTTGTTTTTATTTATGTGAAGTATTCTGAGGGATGCTTTAAAATGCTGAAATATTTCTGCTAGTGGATGTAATGCCTCTAGATTATAAGATAAATTTAAATCTGTTGGAAAAGCAATTTCTTTTGGAGGTGCAAATTCGGCATTTTCTGGCACAGCAAGAGTTGTACATTTAACTTTGGTAATAACGTCTGCAGTATTTGTTCCAAGAATAATTTCGTTTAAACTTGAAGCACCTTTGGTGCCCATGACTATAAAGTCTATTTGCTTTTCTTTTACAATCTTTCGAATAGAATCAATAAAAAAACCGGTTTCTGTAAGAGCAAAGAATTTGTGTTTCTCTTTATTGGGTTCAAGCATTGAAATGCGCTTTATAAAATTACCTAACCTTTGTTTTGCCGGTTTGATATAAGTGTTTTCTAGATAATAAGTATCTACAATTAAAGTTTCGTCTTGTGGAATAAAGTTGTTTAAACTGTTGACATGCAATACATAAAAACCACAGTCAATAGAATTAAAAAAATGGATGGCATATTTGATGGCATTCCATGAGTTTTCTGAAAAATCCGTTGGCAAAAGCACATTTTTCATGATATCTATAATTTAGTATCTTAAATTTAGGTGCTTAAAACGGTTTATAAAATGACAAGAATCATTTTAGAAAAGTGTACTTATTTAATTTGTTTAAGTCCATCAATATCTAAAACAACGATGTTTCTTCCTTCAGATTTAATTAATCCCTGTTCTTTAAAGTGAGTTAGTGTACGTATAAAAGTTTCAGTAGCAATACCAGCAACACTTGCCAAGTCATTTCTTGATATTTTTATTGGGTCGTTTGGTCTACGATTTATTTTTTCAGCAAATTGAAGAATGGTACTGGCCGTTTTTTTATTAACTGAACTATACGCCATTTCTAAAAGTTGGTCTTTAATGTGAGTCAGGTCGTCTGTTAGATGGTCAATTAATGCTATGGCTAGTTTGTTGTTATTCGTTATGATTTCTGATAATTGTAGTATGGATAAACCAACTAGTTTGGTCTTTTTTATAGCTGTGGCTGTTTCTTTATGCGGTAGATTATGGGTAAAAGATGTGTAACCAAACAAATCATCTTCTTTGTATAGACTTGTGGCTAATTCTTTGCCTTTGGCGTCTAGTTTGTGACATTTTACTGCTCCTTTGGAAATGAGGTAAATAAAATTAGAGTGGTCGCCTTCGTTATAAATAATTTCATCTTTATCGTAAGTAAATTCATCGCCATAATCATCAAAGAAATTCTTTAAATCATTAAGGTTAATTAATTCATCTTTTTCAGAGTAGTTATGTACATTGTCTTGTGCTTTCTCTTTGAGAATACTGGCTTTAGCCAATCGGCTTTTGATGGCACTTACTAGCTCATCCTCAGTAAAAGGTTTGGTTATGTAATCATCAGCACCAAGATTCATCCCTTTTCTAACGTCTTTATGTTCTGTTTTAGCAGATAGGAAGATGAAAGGAATATACTTAGTTTTATTGTTCTTGCTTACTTCATTTAGCACTTCATAGCCATCAATTTTGGGCATCATAATATCACAGATAATAATATCTGGTAAATTGATATTAATCGATTTTAAGCCAAGTTCACCATTGGGAGCTGTAATAACTTCAAAGTTAGAAAGCTCCAAAAGTTCTGCTGTGTTTTCTCTCAAAACCTTATCGTCCTCTATGAGTAAAACCTTAGTCATGCTTTGCTTTATTTGGGATTTTCAGTGTCACTAATGTGCCTTTGTTCTCAACGCTATCAATTTTTATACTACCACCTAAATTTTCGATATGAGTTTTTACAATGTTAAGACCAATTCCGGTGCCTTGAAGATTGAGTACATTTTCGGCACGATAATAGCGCGTAAAAATATTCTCTATATCTTTTTTTGGTATTCCAATACCATAATCTTCAATCTCAAAAATGGTATCGTTTTCATTTTGGTGAATTCTAACATCAATACTCGAATTTTCACCTGAATATTTCACAGCATTCTGAAGAACATTAGATAAGATGATTTCGATAATTCTTTCATCTTGATACATTGATATGCCATCTATATCATTTGGGTAATTAATGCGTTGTCCTTCTTTTAAAAGCATATTGGAATTATAAACCACTTCATTAATAACCTTACTCAACCTGAAGTCCGAAAACGAGTAGTTATACGTTCCGGTTTCTAATCTTTCAATAGATAAAAAGTCATTTAGTATGGTATTGAGGTAATTTACTTTGTCTTTTAAGATGGCTAAATGCTTGTCTCGTTTTGGCTGCTCCTCAGTTAGTTTGTACTTTTCTAAGAGCATTAACGATGTTGCTATGCCGCTCAAAGGTGTTTTAAACTCATGGGATACAAGTGATAAGAATTTTGTTTTTAATTCGTTAAGTTCTTTCTCTTTGCTTAATGCTTCTTGTAGCTGTAAGGTTCTTTCTTGTACTGTTTTTTCAAGTTTTATGGTATAGTTTTTTTGCTCGGTAATATCAACAACTATGGCAACAAACACTTTTTTATCTTTTAAGAGTGAAAGTTGTAAATGGACCATTACAGGGTAAGAAGTGCCGTCTTTTCTAACGTGAATGGCCTCAAAATCTATCTGCTCTTCCTGCTTCTTTAGAAGCTTATTAATGTATTTTTTTCTAAAAGTTGCTTCATCCATGCCTAATTTTAAATCTACTGGAGTCATAGATTTTAGCTCATCTAAAGAGTAGCCAATATTTTTTAAAGCGCCTCTATTGGCATTAATAAACTTTAGTGTTTCTGCATCAAAAACATATATTTCATTTAAAGACTCATTAAATATTGTTGCCAAATGATTTTTTTCCTCTTGAGCTCTCACACGTTCCGTTACATCGTTTTGTACGCCAATAAAATGGGTTACAATACCTCTTCTGTTTGTTATTGGTGTGATATATAAATCATTATAAAATATAGTGCCGTCTTTTTTGTAATTTCTAAGGGTAGCTAAACAACTTTCTCCATTTTTTATGGCTTTTCTTATTTTGGCTATATCTTTTTGGTCTCTATCATTACCTTGAAGAAATCTACAGTTTTTGTTTAAAATTTCTTCTTTTGTAAAGCCTGTTAGCTTCTCAAAAGCAGTATTGTGGTAAATGATGGGATAATCTGGTTTTAGGGCATCTGTTATAACAATCCCGTTTTTTGCAGAATCTAAGGCTTTGGTTCTAAGCATAAAGTTGAATTCACTCTCTTTTTGTTTAGAGATATCCTTAACCAAAGCCATAACATAGGTTTTGTTGTAGATGCTGTAAGGGTTAAGTTCTACTTCTATTGGTATAACATTACCATCTTTTTTCAGTCCATAAACATCAGCAGTTTTACCCATTTTGCTACGCTCATATTCCTCCATAAAACGCTCAACATTTTTACTATGTGCTTTACGGAATTTAGTAGGAATAAGAACCTCTATTGACTTGCCTTTGATTTCATCTTTATTGTAACCAAAAATAGTTTCAGCTCCGCCATTAATCTCCATGATATGTTGCTTTTCATCAACTATAATTACTGCTTCAGAGATTGCTTCTAGAAGAATGTTAAATATTTCTTGGTCTTGTTTAATCATGCAAAACTAGTTATTGGTGCATCCCTTAAATATAAGCATTAAAAAGGGATTGTAGTATGATAATGATCAATATCATTCTTTGTTTGTACAGATTTAAATACCTTGGGGCATTACTACTTTTAATTAGAATGAATAAGGACTTGTTACTACATTTAGGGTATGCATTTTATGCCATTGCCAAAGCGGACGATAACTTGTCTTTTGAAGAATATGCAAAGTTGTCCGAAAGTTTAAAAAAACGATGGCAACATCTTACGGAAGCAGAACGAGCGCTGATTAAAAATAAGTTTAATGTATTACAAAAAGAAAACATGCCTGCAGAAGCTAGCTTTTCTAATTTTATTAGGTTTCTGCATCAAAATCCTGAGTTATTTACAGAAGAAATAAAAAAACTTGTCCTTAAAACTGCTAACGACATTGCTTATGCTTTTGCTAAAATCAATAAATCTGAATTAAACCTTATGGCAAAATTGAGCCTTGAATTTAAGAAATTACATGACTAAAATTTATGGGTTTTTTGATATGTATGTTGTTCTTTACTCGTTTTTAGTTGCTTTTTTTTTCTTGTCGTTCTAACTTTCTAAAATAACCACGTGTTAAGAAGTTGTGTTTCAAAGCCTCCATGTTTTCATTAAATTTTCCGGTACCTTCATTAATGTTCTTAATGGTCGATTTTAGGTCATTAACCAATGCTGTATCTCTTACAATGTAGTTATAGGCGCCTTCGCTGGAGTTCAAATCATTGACAACAGTATTGATGTTGTTTAAAATTGAATTGATCTCATTACTAGAGGTTTCAAGATTATTTACGATACTTTTTAGTTGGTTTCCTGAGATAGAATCATTCAATACCATACCCAAAACAGAATCGTCATTAGTTTTTATTGAAGAAATAAGATCTGTTAATTCAGTTATGGCTTTTGTAGCGCCTCTACTCGCCGTTTTAAGATTGTAGACCGATTGCTTAAGGTCTTGTGCCATGATGGTATCATTTAATAACAAACCAATAGTGCCTTCACCTTCTAGCATCTCGGTTGTGATTTTTAGTAAATCAACAGTTAATAAAGCTGCGTTTTCTGAACCCACACTCAGAGTACTCAGAATATCATCAGCACCAATTTTACTGAAAGATTCAATAACATCGCCATTTTCAATAACGGTTGCAGTGCCTTTACCTGGAACAATATTCACGATCATGTTGCCCACCAAACCATCCGAACCTATTGTGGCAATAGCATCTTTTTTAATGTGTTTTGTTATTTTTTCCTCTATACTCATATCTACCTTTATGGTAGAGTCATTTATCATATCAATGGCTCTTACGGTGCCAATATCTATACCAGAATATCTAACATTGTTTCCGTTCTGCAGACCATTTACATTCTGAAAATACGCACTGATGGTAAAGGTTTTTTTAAACATGTCTTTTCCTTGGCCAATCATATAAACAGCTATTATAAATAGGATGGTACTCATTATAACAAATATGCCAAGTCTTGTTTTTTGTGATGTTGATGTTTTCATCTGTTTCAAATTTTCGCGAACCTGAGATTCTGTAATTTATTTTTCCTTAGAAGTATTGATTACTTGTCAAATGCCCATTATGGGCTTTCATAGCTAGTGTTTAAAAAATGCTTTAATTTTTGGGTCTTCTGATGCAGAAAGTTCTTTAAAAGTGCCTTCTGCGTAGTCTATACCGTCTATGAGTAAAATCATTCGGTCAGAAATAACTCGCGCACAATCCACATCGTGGGTAATAATGAGTGATGAGGTGTTGTATCTTTTCTGAATATTTTGCATTAAGATAATGATTTCCTTGGCGGTTATAGGATCCAATCCACTTGTGGGCTCATCGTATAGTATAATTTTTGGCTGAAGAATTAAAGTTCTGGCTAATGCTACACGTCGCTTCATTCCACCTGATAGTTCAGAAGGCATTAAATCTATGGCGCTGGCTAGACCTACATCTTCCAAGGCTTCTAGGACTAAACTCTCGGTATCTGTATCTTTTTCAAATTTTTTGGAATGGCGACGTAACGGGAATTCTAAATTTTCGCGTACGCTCATAGAATCATACAATGCACTGCCTTGAAATAGAAATCCTATATCAGCTCTTAAAATATCAAGCGCTTCTCTATCTAGCTTGGTAATATCATGTTTCATTACAGAGATTGTACCACTATCGGCCTCCATAAGGCCAACCAAACACTTTATCATTACCGATTTACCAGAACCAGATTTTCCCATGATAACCAAATTTTCACCTTGGTGTAACTCAAGATTAAAACCATTCAATACATTATTGTCTCCAAAGCTTTTGTGTAGATCTTTGATTTTTAGAACAATTTCTCTTTCTAATATGTCTGTGTTTTCATTCATAAATCATAAAAAATATCAGCAACAAAAAC
>JAGQZO010000152.1:0-2663 GCA_020435515.1 Winogradskyella sp.
GTTGCAGTTATCTTTATTAAGTCAGCACCATTTTTATAGCGTTGCCTCACCGCTTTTTTAGCATCATCTACACCATTTACCACACCTTCTTTTGGCCCTGGATTTCCAATTAAATCACGTTTTGCTCCATTTGTAGGATCTGCATGTCCACCAGTTGTAGCCAAGGCTTTCTCTGCGGTAAAAATTCTTGGGCCTTTTACTTTTCCAGCGTTTATGGCGTTTCTTAAAGACACATTAACACCTGTACCTCCTAAATCTCTGACGGTTGTAAAACCATTCATTAATGTTATCTCAGCATATTTCACAGAATTAAAGGCAATGTCTGCATCATTCAACGTATAATCTTCGAGATAGGATTTTGGATTGGTTTCACTTTCAATATGCACATGCATATCAATAAGACCTGGCATTACGGTTTTAGACTTTAAATCTATTACAATAGTTTCACTATTATCAGGATTTTTATAACCTTTTTCTACAGAAATTATCTTGTTTCCTGAAACCACAATGGTTTGCTCAGTAAGTACTTCTCCTGACTCAGTGTCTATTAATTTTCCGCAATGTAAATAGGTATTTTGCGCAGCCAAAACAATTGAAAATACGAACGTTAAAATACTGAGTAAGGTTTTCATATCTAATAAATTTATTTATTTCTAATTTTTTGCTCCCACTTCCATGCAGAAGCCATGGCATCGTCTAAAGTCAATTTGGTCTTCCAACCTAAGACATCATTGGCTTTAGTTGTGTCTGCATAAGCCGCAGTAACATCCCCTTCTCGCCTGCCAACAATTTGATATTTTAATTTTTTACCAGACACTTTATCAAAAGATTTGATAGCCTCTAAAACAGAGCTTCCTTTTCCAGTTCCCAGATTGAATACTTCGTAGTTGGAAAGATTTTTATTTTCCATCAACCTTTCTAAGGCCACAACGTGGGCTTTTGCTAAATCTACTACATGTATATAATCTCTAATACAAGTACCATCTGGCGTATCATAATCACCACCAAAAACAGATAATTGCTCTCGTATTCCTATTGCTGTTTGTGTGATGTATGGCACTAAATTTTGTGGAACACCTATCGGTAACTCGCCAATTTCTGCTGAAGGATGTGCTCCTATTGGATTAAAGTATCTTAAGGCTATGCTCTTCAGTTGGCTATTAATTTTACAAGTATCCCTTATAATTTCTTCACCTATTTGTTTGGTATTACCATAAGGAGACTCGGCTGGTTTTACTGGTGCATTCTCAGTAATTGGCAATTCATCTGCTTGACCATAAACTGTACAAGACGAGCTAAAGATGAAGTTTTGCTTTTCTAATTTGGAAAGCTCTTGAAGTACATACACCAAGGTATTTATATTATTCTCATAATACATTAATGGCTCTTTCACACTCTCACCGACAGCCTTGCTTGCCGCAAAATGAATAACACCAGCAATATCTTTGTGCGTTTCAAAAAAACGAACAACTTCAGATTTTTCCCTAAGATCTATTTTTTCAAAATGTGGCTTTACTCCTGTAATCGTAGTAATACCATCTAAGACTTCAATAGAAGAGTTGCTTAAGTTATCTATAATTACAACTTCAAAACCTTTATTTTGAAGCTCTACAACCGTATGAGAACCAATAAAACCAAGTCCGCCAGTTACCAGTACTTTCATATTAGTTTTGATTTATAAAGTTAAGAACAGTCTTTGTAATAAATTCTATCTGTTCGTCATCTAGCTCTGTATGCATTGGTAAAGAAATTACCGACTGTACTAATTGGTTAGTCACTTTAAAATCTTCTTCTTTATAACGCTCATCTTTATATGCCTTTTGATTATGAAGAGGAATTGGATAATATACACCGCAAGGAATGTTATTTTCCTGTAAATGTTCTACTAAGGCATCTCTATCTACATCTCTTAGATTTAATGTATATTGATGAAACACATGGCAATCGCAAGTGTTACAAATACCATCGCAAGATGTTTTACCTGATGGTGTGATGATTTTTGGGTGGTTCTTAAAGGCTTCTGTATATTTTCTGGCGGCATTTCTTCTGGTTTCATTATAACTATCTAAATGCGGTAATTTTGCATCTAATACTGCTGCTTGTATAGAATCCAATCGAGAGTTTACACCAACAACATCATGGTGATAACGTTTATACATACCGTGATTTACAATACCTCTTATAATATGTGCCAAATCATCATCATTAGTAAAAATGGCTCCTCCATCACCATAGCAACCTAAGTTTTTTGAAGGAAAGAACGATGTGGAAGCAACATGACCAATGGCTCCTGTTTTAGTCTTGGTTCCATCTCTATGTGTGTAATTTGCTCCAATACCTTGTGCATTATCTTCTATAACATAGAGGTTGTGTTTCTTAGCCAAATCCATAATAGCATCCATATCTGCAGCCAAACCAAATAGATGAACTGGCACAATAGCTTTAGTTTTTGGAGTAATGGCTTTTTCAATAGCTGCAATATCTATATTAAAAGTAATTGGGTCTACATCTACTAAAACCGGAGTTAATTGTAGCAAAGCAATAACCTCTACAGTAGCCGCAAACGTAAAATCTGCAGTAATCACCTCATCTCCTGGTTTTAAACCTAAACCCATCATGGCAATCTGCAGTGCGTCTGTACCGTTAGCACATGGGATAACGTG
>JAGQZO010000152.1:2727-13336 GCA_020435515.1 Winogradskyella sp.
TTTATAAACGCTGCACTTTCTATAATGTCCTGAATTGAAGGGTCTACAACATCCTTTATTTTTGCATATTGACTCTGAAGGTCAACCATTTGTATTTTTCTCATTCCTTGAAGGATTATAATAAATTTTGAAACGCATTTCTAAAAATGCTTTAGGCGAAAATACAAAATTGTAACCGCTAAGCCAATGCAATTAATTGAAAGAAATGTATTTTAGCACAAATCTAAATTATTGAGACTACTCTATTCTATAGGAATCTATTTAGCAGGTTTTATTGTAAAACTTCTGTCAATTTTTAATACTAAACTAAAACAAGGTGTTATTGGCAGAAAAGAAACTTTTAAAAAACTAGAGTCTGTCATAAAGCCTGAAGATAAAACCTTTTGGTTTCACTGTGCATCACTTGGCGAATACGAACAAGGTCTACCTGTTTTTGAGGCTTTAAAAATCAAGTATCCAAATTATAAAATTGTATTGTCATTCTTTTCTCCCTCGGGTTATGAAATAAGAAAAAATTCTAAAATCGCGGATGTCGTAGTCTACTTACCTCTAGATAAAAAAACCAATGCCAAACGTTTTTTAGACCTTGTACATCCGGACTACATTGTTTTTGTAAAGTATGAGATTTGGCCAAATTTTCTTCATGAAATAAAACGGAGACATCTAAATGCTATTCTTATTTCGGCTGTATTTAGAGAATCTCAAAGTTTTTTTAAATGGTATGGAGGATTTATGAAGAAAGCCTTATTTGCTTTCAATCATATTTTTACACAAAATGAAGTTTCAAAAGCGCTTCTAAAAAGCATTAATTACAATAATGCTTCTGTTTCTGGTGACACACGATTTGATCGTGTTAGCAATCAATTAAAAACCGACAACACTATTGATTTTATAAATGATTTTAAAGGCGATAAACTTTGTATAGTTTTTGGTAGCACTTGGCCAGATGATGACAAACTCTATATGGACTACATTAATCGATTGGATTATGAAAATCTAAAAATCATCATTGCACCACATAATATTAAGACAGGTTATATTGATTCTCTAAAGTCTCAAATAAAGACTAAAACCGTTTGCTTTTCAGAATTGTCTAATGAAAAAAGTCTATCAGAATTTAATGTTTTTATTTTAGATACAATTGGGTATCTAAGTAGAGTATATAGTTATGCAGATATTGTTTATGTTGGTGGTGCAGCAGGCACTACAGGATTGCATAATATTTTAGAACCAGCTGTATTTGGCATTCCTATCATTATTGGTAAAAACCACCATAAATTTCCGGAGGCTAAAACACTAATAGAGTTGGGAGGCGTTACTTCTGTTTCATCACCAGCTACATTCAATTCAAAATTAAGCTCGTTAATTATTGATTCATCTTTAAGGAAACACCAAGGATCAATCAACAAAGATTATATAGAGAAAAACAAAGGGGCTGTCATCCAAATATTGGATTTCATACGTATATAGCTAAGTTGCACAATTAATAAATACTGGAATTTATGTTAAAATTTCCTTTAAATTGTTAATTTAGTGCATTAACAACAATTAACACTAAAACTATTAAAATGAAAAAAGTTGTATTAAGTTTAGCCTTAGTTGCATTTTTAGGGTTATCATTAAACTCTTGTAGAGAAACTAAAGAAAAAACTGAAGACGCTGTTGAAGACGCAGCAGACAAAGCTGGTGAAGCTATGGATGATGTTAAAGATGCTGCTAATGATGCAGCAGATGACGTTAAAGATGCTGCCAACGACGCTATCGATGCTGCTGGTGAAGCAATGGATGACGCCAAAGACGCAGCTGACGATGCTGTAAACAGCGTTAAAGAAGGTGCTGAAGAAATGGCTAACGATGCTAAAGATGCAGCCAATGATGCTGTAGATAAAGTAAAAGAAGCTGGTAAAGATGCAGCAGATAAGATGAAAGGAAACTAAGAAAGTACTCCTTTAAAAATAAAAAAGCCTGAATTTATCAGGCTTTTTTTATTTATTATTATCCCAGCTTTCTATATATTAGTCGCTTAACTTACAATGCATTCATGAAAAAAATATTACTACTCCCTTTTTTACTTATTTGTGTATCGCTAACCGCCCAAGAAAAAATAAAATATGTAGATTATGAAGAAGTTATTGAGGAAATAAACAATTTAGCTTCAGAAAAAAAATATGATAAGATAATATCTTCATTAGATAAGATTCATAAAAATGACTCAATCTATTGCTCGATCCTTACAACAAAATCATACTATCTAATAGCTCAAGAAAAATATGAAGAAGCATTAAATGTAACTAATGAAGCTCTTGAGTTAGATTGTGATTATGACTCTAAATTATATTTTTTAATCAACAAAGGTGTTTCTTTAAAAAATTTAGAGCGTTATAACGAAGCTATTGAAACCTATGATGAAGCTTTAAAGTTTTTTCCTGCCAATCCTAAATTATGGTTTAACAAAGCTACTTGCTACATAGATATAGAAAATATACCTAAAGCTATTGAAGCACTTCAAAAAACAATATTAATTAGTCCTTTTCATAGAAATGCACATCTATATCTTGGCAATTTATGCTACAAACAGCAACTCACGACCCAAGCATTAATGTGCTATAATATGGCTTTAATTGTGGAGCCAGATACCGAACGTGCCTTTTCACTTCTAAATTATCTAAACGAGGTTATTTCTGTAAAAAATGAAAGTGAGCCTTATAATGATGTAATTGTTTCTAGAGATGATGAGGCCTTTGAAGATATTGACTTAATATTAGACAATAAAATAGCACTAAACGACAAATACAAAGTTGATAACCCAATTGAAATAGCAGTTGTAAAACAGAATCATGCTATGTTAGAACAACTATCTGATTTTGAAGGAAACGGAGATTTCTGGGACAGATATTACGTACCATTATTTAAATGGATTAGTGAAAATGATTTATTCGATGAGTTTACCTATACCATAAATTACAGTATAAAAAATGAAAAATTTCAAAAGATAGTTTCAAAAAAGACAGATGATGTTGCTGGTTTCCTTAGAGACCTTATAACAAAATATTTTGAAATCATGTCTTCACAAAACCATACTTTAAAAGGTGAAGAAAAAGACATTAACTTTTATTACTCAGAACAAGTTCTTCAAGCAGAAGGAAAACTAATTGATAATATCTCTGTTGGCGATTGGTTATTTTACGATAAAAACGGTGCTCTAACAGGAAAAGGTAATTATAATAACGAAGGAAAAAGACAAGGGTCTTGGGAATGGTATTATACAAATGGTAAAATAAAAGAAACAGTTGCCTATGATAATGGTAGTGCTAATGGCATAAATAAAACTTGGTATGATAATGGCAAACCTCAGGTGCATGCCATGTACAAAGACAACAAGCTAGATGGCGAATATTTATTTTATATAAAGAGCGGCGCATTAAAGCAGAAAAAATATTTTGAGTCAGACCAGTTAGAAGGTAAATACATTGCTTATTTTGATGTTGGTGAATCCATCCCAGAATTTGATATAGACTACAGCAAAGGAGAAATTATTAATAATGCCAAGGAGTTTTATGCTTTTGGGGATTTGTATTCTAACATTGAATTTAAAAATGGTGAGCGAAATGGTTTAGAAACCAAATACTATTGGAACAAACAAAAATCTTCTGAAATATCCTTTGTAAATGGTAAAGCCAATGGCTCTTATAATTTATATCATAGCAACGGACAAATTAGCCAAAAAGGTCAGTGTATAGATGGTAACTATGATGGAGACTGGAAAACCTATTACTATAATGGCACTTTGGAATCCGAATTTCATTACGACGATGGAAAGTTGTCAGAATTATACAAAGCTTATGATACAGATGGAAAACTTCATTATGAGTTTGAGTATAGGAGAGGAGAGATCATAAGCTATAGATACTTTAATAAAGAAGGTAGTGTTATTGCCGAAAACCGTAAGCGAGGAGGTAAATTTCATTTTAAAGGATTTTACCCAAATGGGAATATTATGTCCGAAGGAGATTATGATATTAAAGGCGGTAAGATGGGTGAATGGAAATTTTATGACCAAAACAGTATCTTATCCGAAGAAGGAAGCTACGAAGATGATTTGGCAATAGGTACTCATAAAGGATATTACGTTAATGGGGAAGTTTCCAGTGTTATAGAATATGAAAAGGGAACAATTACAGGGTATTACCAAACATTTTTTATTAATGGGAAGCTTAAATCTCAAGGTTGGTATAAAGATGGTAACCAACACGGAGAATGGAGATATTATAATATTAATGGTTCCTTAATCTCTATAAACTTCTATCATAATGGTCAATATAATGGTACACAGCAATATTTTGGTGCTAATGGAAAATTAGAAAGAGAATTGGTGTATAAGTATGATGAACTTAGTAAAGAAATAATATACAACCATAAGAATGAAGTAAACCAAATATTAGACTTTCTAGATACAAAAAGTAAATACACATTAATTTTAAAGCATTTTGATGGTAGCAAAAAGAAGGAAATTGAGTATTTAAATGGCATAAAGCATGGTAGCTACACGGAATACGATATTGATGGTAATATTTATGCTACAGGGTCGTATTTGAATAATAGGATGAATGGCGAATGGATTTGGTATTTTCCAAGTGGAAAAATCTATTACAAAGAAACCTATCTCAACGGTAATGAAGAAGGAACCTCATTCCGTTATTATGAAAGTGGGCAAGTAGAAAATGAATACAATTATGAGTACGGCTCACGACAAGGCGAGTCTATATCATATTTTGAAAATGGTAATATTGACAATAAAATGACCTACATAGACGACAATATTCATGGAAGTAGATCATTCTATGACAAAAATGGAAAGCTACAACTTACCAGAATATACAATCATGGCCTGTTAATTGGATATACTTACAATGACGATAAAGGTTCTGAAAAAGAAATGATACCCATTAAAAATGGAACTGGAAAAATCAATGCTTTTTACGATAATGGCAAACCATCTAGAACGATGGAATATAAAAACGGGCATTTAATCGGAAAATATAAAGCTTACTACTATTCTGGCCAATTAGAAAGCGAATTACAGTATGTAGATGACGAATACAACGGTAAATATACCGACTACTATGAAGATGGCACCATTAAAAATGAATTTAACTATTACCTAGGTAAATTAGATGGGCAAGTCATCAAGAATTACCCTAACGGCAAACCTAAAGAAATAATAAATTATAAAATGGGTGAAAGACATGGTGAGCGTGAGCTTTATGACGAAAACGGAAAATTAACACGAAAAGAATATTATTATAATGATTCAATATACAAAGCAGAGTAGTTTCTTCAAGGCATTCTTTGTTGTAATTATTTTTAGTGCTTCTATTGGAATAAATGCCCAAGAATTTCCTGAAGAGTTTCATTTTCTAAAAGAAAAATACCCCGAATCTTCATTTATTAGACTTATTGATGAGGTAAATATATCTGTAGAACTAGAAGATGGTGGGTTAGCCATAAAACAACAATTTGTCGAAGAAGATTTGTTTTTGGACGAATCTGCAACTTACGGCTCAAAAAAATCACTGGACTTTTCCACCTTTTTTGAATTGGAGTCCGTTACAGCCACTTCTTATAACTTTAAAAAAGGAAAATATAGAGCTACAGAAGTTAAAGATTTTATAGAAAAAGATGAATTGGAAAATTCGTTTCATGATGATACCAAATCCTTAAACTTTATTTATCCAAATCTGGAGGAAGGAAGTAAAACAAAACTAGAATACACAGAAATTGTAAAAAACCCACGATTTTTAAGTCCTATTTTCTTTGGTAATTTTTATCCAATTAAGAACAAAAAAGTAACGTTGACAGCAGATAGCAATATCAATTTTAAATTTCAAGAGTTTAATACCAAAAACTATCCTATAAAATTTAACAAAGAAGAAAAAAGAGGGAAAACCATCTATACATGGGAGATTAATGATGTAGATGAAATAAAATACGAAGCTGCTGTCCCGACTTACAAAAAAATTTTGCCACACATAGTACCAATAATTACATCCTACAAAACAAAGAATGATGAAGTAAAGGTGCTTGGGGATGTCGCCGACTTATATAATTGGTATTACTCCATGGTTAAGGATATTAATACTCAACCTACAGATGCTAAACTAGCTGAGTTGGTTCATTCAATTACAAAAGATTGTAAAACAGATTTAGAAAAAGTAAGAGAAATCTATTATTGGACTCAAAAAAATATAAAATATATAGATTTTGAGTATGCTCTGGGTGGTTTTATCCCAAGAGAAGCTAATGATGTATTCAACAAAAAATATGGTGACTGTAAAGACAATTCCAGTATTTTATCAGAAATGCTCAAAGTTGTAGGACTCAAAGGAAATCTTACTTGGATTGGTACACGCACAATACCTTACTCTTACTCAGAATTACCTACACCAATGGTAGATAATCACATGATACTTTCTTACCGCGAAAACGATAAAACATATTTTTTAGACGCAACAGGCAGATATTTACCATTAGAAATGCCCTCTTCATTTATACAAGGAAAAGAAGCACTGATTGGAGATGGTGAAGGAAAATTTACAATAGAGATTGTTCCTGTAATGTTGCCAAAAATAAATTCTTATCTAGAAAAAACCAGCTTAGTTTTAGATGGCAATACTCTAAATGGTAATGCTGAGACAACGCTTTCAGGATATTACAAAATAGACTTTTACAACCAATTAGAGGCCTATAGTACAGAAAAAGAAATAAAAGAATATTACACACGAAAACTACAAAAAGGAAGCAACAAATTCTTGATTGATGATTTTAATGAGTTTAACAAATTCAGCTATGATGATGATTTTAAAATCACTTACGGCTTCAATATCAACAATTATGCGAAAGAACTTGGGGACGAAATTTATATTAATCTAAATCTCGACAGACAAATATCCCATTTTAAATCTGACGACGATAGGAAAAATGATATTGAATTTAAATATAAAAGCTATTATTTTTATGAAAACACTTTAGAAATACCTAAAAATTATAAAGTGGAATATTTACCTGAAAATTTTGAACTATCCAATGATTTTTTCAGCTGCAGAATTTCTTATACCAAAAATGAAAACACCATAAAATATATTCAAGAACTCACAATGGATTTTCTTACCCTTACCCCAGAAGATCAAAAAATTGTTAATTCAGCAATTAAAAAGATTGAAAAACAATATCAAGAAACCATTTTCCTAAAAAAATCTATTTAACAAAAAACATGAAATCAATTTATACAGCCCTTTTATTCTTATTCATTTGTAGCACACCTGTTTCTGGTCAAGAATTCTACCAGAGCTACGATTGGGAAAAAACCCCAAACTATGACATCAGTACCTTATCTGATAAAGACCTAGTCTCTTTCAAAGAGAAAATCGTAACTGAATTCAGCTTTACTGAAAGTTCAGACTTTGTAGAATATTATCTTGAGCACAAAGTCTTTTTCCTCAACTCAGACGATGCCATAGAGAGTTATAATAAAGTTTATTTACCATATGACTCCGATTCTGAATTGAAGGTAAATAAAGCACGAGTAATTACTGCCAATGGTAAAATCTTAAACTTAGACGATTCCAAGATACTTACCGCCACTGATGATGAGACCAAAAGAACCTATAAATATTTTGCTTTTGAGGGTATTGAGAAAGGCAGTTTTATAGAATACATGTATGTTGTAAAGCGTAGTCCAACCTATAAAGGAAAGCGTATCAGTTTTCAAGATGAGTTTATTAAGAAAAATGTTGAATTCGATTTATTCGCACCATCAAATCTTATCTATAAATTCAAAAGCTACAATGGTCTAAAAGAAGTTGAAGTAGACACCATTATTCAAGATAAAAACCACTGGTTTTTTAAAATTCCAGAAATCAGTAAAATTGAAGAAGAACCTCAAGCCTTGTTTTCAGCCAATCGTCAGTTCATTATTTATGCCTTGGACGAAAACACTGCCAACAATGCAAAGAATATAACTTCTTATGGTCAAGTAGCACAAAATGTTTTTGATTATTACAATGCAGAATTATCTAAGAAAACCCAAAATGCCTTAAAAAAGTTTATAAAGGATCTCGATATTGACGAGAAAAGTGATGTTGAAACAACCATTAAACGAATAGAAAACTATATCAAAACTAACATATATGCTGTAGAATACTCCAGTGATAAATTATCAGACTTAGATACCGTTTTAAAAGAAAAGGTTGCTAGCAACACAGGACTTGTTAAACTATATGTAGCACTTTTTAACGAGTTGGATATTAAGTTTGATATAGTATTTACATGTAGCAAAGAATTTATGCGCTTTGACCAAGAATTTGAAGCTAATATTTTTTTACAAGATATTCTAATGTATTTCCCAAAAACAAAAAAGTATCTGGCACCAAATGAAAACGAATCGCGCTATGGTTTCCCTCCTGGCTATTTTACTGACAATTACGGATTGTTTATCAAACAGGTTAAAGTAGGTGATTTTGTTTCTGCAGTAGGAAAAATAAGCAAAATTAAACCTGTAAACGCTGAAGAAACTATTGATAAACTAGAGATTGATGTTAATTTTGATAATGAAGATTTATCGACCATCAATGTAGATTTTAAAAAGTATATGTCTGGTTATTACGGGATGTACATACACCCATTTATGGACATAATAAAACCAGATAAAAAAGAGGAAATCGTAGAAAGCTATGCTAAAAGCTTGAATGAAAATATCACAATTACCAATACATCTATAGATAATGAAAAATCAGAATTGTTTGGCAGCAAGCCTTTAATTTTCAACACTAGTTTTTCATCAGAAGCCTTTATGGAAAAAGCAGGTAATAAATATTTGTTTAAAGTTGGTGATCTTATTGGGCCTCAAATGGAATTATATCAAGAAAATGAAAGAAAATTACCTCTTGAGAATGAATTTCAGCGTAGGTATGAGCGTACAATTACAATTCATATTCCAAAAAATTACACTATTGCAAATCTAGACGACATTAATATTAATAATGAGTATAAAGAAGATGGCAAAACACTTTTAAGCTTTGTTTCAAAATATACCTTAGATGGTAACTTACTCACAATTACAGCCGATGAGTTTTATAAATTAAATACAATTCCTGTAGAACATTATGAAGAATATAGACGAATAATAAATAGCGCCGCAGATTTCAATAAAATAATGCTGGTTTTAGCAAAAGAATAATAGCTTTATTTATTTGTAGATTCACTAAGTTTAAGTTCACTAGGCACAACTATGGTCTGTAGTTTATGGTCATCTGATTGTAAGTTATCTATTAGTAATTTCACAGACATCTCACCTATTTCGTGTGCCTTTTGATGTATGATTGAAATCTTTGGACTAGATAATAACTGTGTATGCTCATAGCCAAATCCTATTACAGATAAATCTTCAGGAACTATTTTTCCTATTTTCTTTGCCATATTAATGGCAATGATTCCTGTAATATGATCAATAGACACAATAGCATCAGTATTTGGATTGTTTTGAAGGTAATTATGTATATGTTTTTCTACATCATCAACTTTACTGAGCTTTAAAATATTGGATTTTAAGTTAGCATCCTCAATAGATTTTTGATAACCTTTAATTCTCAGTTTTCCAACACTTAATTCTTCAATATTACTGACTAGTAAAATGTGCTTTCTTTTTTCCTTCTTTATCAAATACTCCGTAGCTTCGTGTACGGACTTGAAATCATCTACTACAACTTTATCACAAACTATTTCATTAACAATCCTATCAAACATTAATACTGGTATTTTATTATTGATAGCTGTATTTATATGTGTTGTTTGCTCTTCAACTTGACTCTCTCTGGCTACAGCAATTATAAATCCGTCAACACTTCCGTTAGAAAGCAGCTCTAAACTACGCTTTTCTTTTGTTAAAGACTCGTCAGATAAGCATACTATAATATCATAATTGTGTTTTGTAGCACTCATCTCTATACCATGCAAAACCTCAGCGAAAAACGGATTTGTTACCGTCGGCAAGATTACACCTATCGTTTTTGTTTTATTACTCTTAAGCTGTTGTGCTATGCGGTTCGGCTTATAATTGAGTTTATCAGCCAGCTCATTGACACGCCTTTTGGTATTTTCGCTAATCTCATGGCTATCGTTTAGTGCTTTTGAAACAGTAGATACCGAAATATTTAAGAGTTTTGCCAATTCTTTTAAAGTAGTCATAGTCAATTTTTTTAGTTACATAAAAAAGAGCGCATTGTAAAAATACGCTCTTTCTTCTAGCTATTAATCAATTTAGGCTATTAATTTTTAACGAGTTTAACCGTTCTTGTTCCATTTTCGCCTTCAATTTTTGCCATATAAATACCATCTTTTAAACTTGATGCATCAATCGTAGCTTGATTTGAATTTGGTATCACTCTAACAACTTGTTTTCCTAGAATATCGAAAATCAAAATTGTTTTAATAATTTGACGATTTGAATTGATATTCCAAGTTGAACTTGTTGGGTTTGGAGATACACTAAAACGCTCAGTACTAAATTCGTATATTGAAAGTATGTTTTGAGTAAAAAGAATATTATCCACAT
>JAGQZO010000153.1 GCA_020435515.1 Winogradskyella sp.
TCTGTTCTAACAAATCTGCCAGTTTTTTTAACACCGTCAATAGTGTAATCGAATTCAAATTCTCCAGTTTTAAAATCAGCACAATTACGCTCAACCTCAAAACAACTTGTAAATAGCAGTAAAAAAGCACAAAGCAATAAAATGTTTTTCATCTCTTTAGTTTGTACAAAGATAACTTAGTGGTATGAATTTTTAAGGAATGTAACTTTTAAAAGTTCCATTTTTATAAAAGATGACTATTTTCTCGATTTCAGGACTTTGGTCTTCAGATTTATTTTTAATTTCTAAATCTAATTCTGTGTTAGGAGTGTTTGAAGTTGTCTTTTCTGTTGATGGGAAATTCCCTTTGCCATTCAATAGCCAATACAATTCTACTTCTGGATAGAAGTGAAGCACCTTCATTACAAAGTCTAAACTGGGTTTATTTCTACCCGAAAGAATATGTGAAATACTTGATCGTTGAACACCAATTTTTTCTGCAAAACTAGATGCTGTTTCGTCATAAAAATCTATAACTTTTTGTAGACGAGCAGCAAATTCAGGTGAGTTTATCATTGTAAACAACTATTTCTCTTACTTAACGATACAAATGTAAACAATAGTATGTTTTCAACTGGTATTTTAATGTTAATCTTTAATAATCAATTAAAGTTAAACTTTACTTTTTAAACATAAAATACTGAAAATAAATATTTTAAATATATAATAATATTCTTATTGAATTTTCTTCAACATTATTAACAATTCAGGCTTGTTTTAGTTTGTGGAATGTATACACATGTAACAAATTTCTTAAAAAATCATGTTTACAATTGTAAAGATTCAAATGATTACATTTGTAAATCATAAAATTCCTAATGAAATTAGAGCAGCTTAAAAGTTTGTTTTCTTTACTCAAAACATCCGATTTATACGGAAGGTATATTACCAATTCAGATATTGAAAAATGCCTTAAAAAAACACCAGATTCTATAAGTTCGGTAGTTGGTTATTCTGTAGAACAAAGACCAATTTATTGTTTAAGGTTTGGAAAAGGTGACAAAAAAGTTTTGATGTGGTCTCAAATGCATGGTAATGAATCTACAACTACCAAGGCTCTTTTTGATTGTTTTAATTTATTTCTTACCAACAACCCAATATCAAACTCTATTTTAGACGCTTGTACAATTTTGGTATTACCAATACTTAATCCTGATGGTGCTGAGCGTTATACACGTTTAAATGCTAATGAGATAGATTTAAATAGAGATGCACAAGATTTATCACAACCAGAAAGTAGGGTTCTTAGAAATATTTTTGATGAGTTTAAACCTGATTATTGCTTTAATCTTCATGGACAACGTACGATATACAATGTAGGCGGAACAGACAATTCGTCCATATTATCTTTTTTATCTCCGGCACAAGATGAGCAGCGAACACTAACAACTAATAGAAAAGAAGCCATGACATTGATAGTTGAAATTAACTCCATGTTGCAACAAGTTATACCTCATGGTGTAGCGAGATACGATGATGGCTTTAATCTTAATTGTGTGGGTGATACATTTCAAAGTTTTGGTATACCAACAGTTTTGTTTGAAGCTGGGCATTATCCTAATGATTATGAAAGGGAAGAGGTTAGGTATTTAATGTTTTTAGCTATTTTAAAGGCTTTAGAGTCCATAACAAAAGGAATAGATATAAGCGCATATAACGATTATTTTAAAATACCTGAAAATGCTAAGCAGTTTTATGATATCATAATTAGAAATGCAAAATTAGGAGAAGACTCAAATCAAAACACTGATATAGGAATTCAATATCAAGAAAAATTGATTGAAAGTAAGGTTGAATTTGTACCTACAATAGAAGTTGTATCAAAGTTAGATGATTTTTTTGGGCACAAAGAAATTGATGCCAAAGGACAGATTGTAAAAAATCAACATAATGAAACGATAAAAGTTACTAACGAAAACGATTTCGTTTTAATAAATAATGAAAAAATCTCACTAAAACCTTAAAAAAACTCTTTTTTGATGCGTAATTGATAATAAAAATACTTTATTTTTGCATAAAGTTTAAAGATTATACAATCATGCCAAAGTTTAAATTAGACGAAGTTGACCACCAAATATTGGATATGCTTATTGATAATACGCGCATTCCTTTCACAGATATTGCGAAAAAATTATTGATTTCTGCAGGTACAGTTCATGTACGTGTTAAGAAAATGGAAGAAGCAGGAATTATTAAAGGTTCTTCTTTAACGTTAGATTACAAAAAGTTAGGGTATTCATTTATTGCCTATGTAGGTGTTTTTCTTCAAAACACGTCACAAACCAAGTTTGTTTTAGAGCGTATTGAAACTATACCTTTTGTAACCGTAGCCCATATCACCACAGGAAAATTCAACATCTTCTGTAAGATTAGAGCCAAAAACACAATGCACGCCAAGGATATTATCTTTAGAATAGACGATATCGAAGGAGTTTACAGAACGGAGACCATGATATCTTTAGAAGAAAGCATAAATGATAAAAAACGTCTTATGCATACTATATTCAATGAAATGTAGTAGTTAAGTGTATTAAAATTATAAAACGAAAACCCCTTAGCAATTGCTAAGGGGTTTTCGTTTTATAAAGAGTTATAATGGTTAAATGCTTCAAATATGATTTCATTATCAACCTCACAGTCTATTTTTGGTTTGCCAATTGCTTCTAGTAATACAAACTTTACCTTGCCATGACTATTTTTCTTGTCATATTTCAACAGATCGATGATGGCTTTTTGGTCATTTTCAGTGATTTCTACTTTTGCAAATGTTTTTAAAATTCCTTCTTCAATTTCTTCAAGCTCTTTATTGGTTAAACCCACTGTTTTTGTAGAGATATAGGATTCTAATAACATCCCTATAGCAATAGCCTCTCCATGTAATAACGGAATCTTGTCTCCATTGCCTAAAAAATAACTTTCAATGGCATGGCCTAGAGTGTGCCCAAAGTTTAAGACCTTTCTGAGGCCTTGTTCTGTTGGGTCTTCAGATACTATATTATTTTTAATAACAACGGAATCATAAATCATATTGTCTAAAGCAGAACCATCTAAATTTTCAAAATTTACTAGAGTATTCCAATAAGACTTGTCATGTATCAACCCATGTTTTAGCATTTCGGCATAGCCAGAAATCATATGGTTATTAGCCAATGTTTCTAAAAATGAAGTGTCAATTAAAACCATGCTGCCTTCACTAATAATACCAATCTGATTTTTTAAATTACCAAGATCTATGCCTGTTTTACCACCAACAGAAGCATCTACCATTGCCAATAAAGATGTCGGTACATTAATGTAATCTATACCGCGCATATAGGTACTAGCAACAAAACCTCCTAAATCAGTGACAACACCACCTCCTAAATTTATCATAAGGCTTTTTCGGTCTGCATAATATTCAGACATGGCTTCCCATACACCAGTACAAATATCTATTGTCTTATGATCTTCTCCTTCAGGCATTTCCATAACCTCAACAACAATATCGCCAGATTCAACTTGAGACAAAAACTTAGGTAAACAGTCGTCATGCGTATTTGTATCTACTAGAACGAATATTTTAGATGGATTAGTGGATTTTATATATGCATTAAGTTCTGGATAAACATTATCATTAAAATGAACAATTGCATTTTTTGTCTTTATGGATTTCATTTTTTAGTAATTCCTCAGTTTTTGCTGTGAAAATACTCCCTTTTTTTAGAAAAAAGTAAGCGAAGGTTTAAATATATTTGCATTATTTACTTTCAAAATATATGATTAATCGTTCTCTCTTTGAAAATACAGCAATCGCCTTTGCACTAAAATCTGATTCCGAATTAGAGCGTGCTTATTTTTTGTTCAAAATGATTTCTTCCCAACCACTGGTTCGCATAGGTACTGCAGCAACAAACTTTGCACTTAAGGCTAATTTACCAGTGGAAGGTTTAATACGTTCTACCGTTTTTGATCATTTCTGTGGAGGTGTTAATGAGGAGGATTGCTTATCCGTTATAGATAAATTGTACACTAAAGGTGTAAGCTCAGTTTTGGATTATTCGGTTGAAGGTAAAGAAGTAGAAGAGGAGTTTGATAATGCGCTTGAAAAGATTTTAAAAATTATTCAATTCTGTGATGAAAGGGACGCTATGCCAATAGTAGTTTTTAAGCCAACCGGATTTGGAAGATTTTTATTGTATCAAAAGAAAACAGAAGGTAAAGAATTTACTTCATCAGAAAAAGAAGAGTGGGATAGAATTGTAGAAAGGTTCGATTCGGTTTGTAAACTAGCAAAAGAAAAGGATGTTGAAGTTTTAATTGATGCCGAAGAAAGCTGGATGCAAGATGCAGCTGATGATTTAGTGGAAGATATGATGCGTAAATACAATAAAGGAAAAACTATTGTCTATAATACGCTTCAGTGCTATCGTTGGGATAGATTGGATTATCTTAAAACTTTGCATGAGCGTGGAAAGAATGATGGTTTTAATATTGGGGTGAAAATAGTAAGAGGTGCCTACATGGAAAAAGAGCGCAATAGAGCCGAAGAAAAAGGGTATAAATCACCTATTTGCGACAATAAAAAAGAAACTGACGACACTTTTAATAGTACGCTTACTTATACTTTAGAAAACATAAAAGATATTTCCGTTTTTATTGGCACACACAATGAAGAAAGTTGTTATTTGGCCATGGAACTGATGGAAAAATACAACATCAACAAAGATGATAACAATGTTTGGTTTGGTCAGCTATATGGTATGAGTGACCATATTAGTTATAATTTGGCAGCTGAAGGTTATAATGTTGCCAAATACATTCCTTTTGGCCCAGTAAAAGATGTAATGCCGTACCTTATAAGAAGGGCAGAAGAGAACACATCTGTTGCAGGGCAGACCAATAGAGAGCTAACCTTATTGAAAACTGAAAAGAAAAGACGCAAATTATAAACGCCCTATCTATGAGATAAGGCGCCATATAAAAATTAATCTTTTTTTATTAAGAAAAGCTATACCATTTCTTTTTACGATTAGGATTGTTTCCGTAACCGTATCCATAGCCATAGCCTTTTTTGCCTGGTTTAACACCATTCAGTAACATGGTCATTTTAGGAAGTCGTTTATCCTCGAATAATGGTTGAGCTATACCAACAAGTCTTCTTTTATCTACGTTATCAGCACTTACTACATAAACAAATAAGTCTGCAAACTCAGATATAAGCAAAGTATCACTTACCAATCCTACAGCAGATGTATCTGCAACTATATAATCATATTTCTTTTCAAAATATTTAAAAAGTTCAGCAACTCTTGGGCTCATCAATAATTCTGACGGGTTTGGAGGAATTGTTCCTGAAGGAATTATGTCTAAAAATTCGTTTTCAGGATGCTTTACGACAATATCTTGAGGTTTTATTGAGCTATCTGCCAAGTAATCTGATAAGCCCTTGCTTGGTTTTTCTTTAATCCCTAAATAGTCTAAGATTTTAGGAACACGTATATCCATTTCTATTAAAAGCACAGACTTTTCTGAAAATGATATTGAGCTAGCTAGGTTAGTACTAGTATGAGACTTTCCTTCTTGAGCTTTTGTGGAAGTTATAAAAAGCCTTTTTTGTTGGTCTTTTAAATCCCTAAGGACAAAATCAATATTAGACCTAATAATCCTGAAAGCTTCAGCTTTAGGTGAGTAGTCAACACGCTTAATAAGCTTTTGCTTTTTCGAAGTCTTAGGAATATCTCCTAAATAAGGCACATCCAATATGCTTGTTAAATCATTCTTATTGTAAACCTTAGAGTCTAAAAGATCGATTAGATAAATTATTCCAATAGGTATCATTAGGCCTAAAATAAGAGAAGCCATATAGATTATTGTAGGCTTAGGCGCTATAGGTAGATAAGAAGAATAAGCATTCTCAATAATTTTAGCATTTGGTGTGTACATACCAAGTCTAATAGCAGACTCCTCACGTTTCTCTAAGAGATATAAGTACAATGATTCCTTAATATCTTGTTGTCTTTTAATATCTCTAAACTGTCTTGCTTTAGTCGGTGCTGCATAAAGTTGCCCACGAATTCTAGAATTTTCCTTATTCAAATTATTTAGAGTCAATTCAGAGGTTTGCTTCATGTTATTTAGAGATCGCTCTAAATTAGACTTAAGTGCATTAATCTGATCGTTAAGATTAATTACGACAGGATTTTTAGGTGTCGAGTTTTTTAATATTCTGTTTCGTTCAGCAACCAGTTCATTATGACTTCTTATCATTTGAGCAGTCGAAGCATCTCCAATACCTACATCGGCAGGTAACATATCACTACTTTTGTCCTCTGCCTGAATTTCTTCTTGTAAATATGAAATTAATTGAATACTTGTAGCAGTAGTAGCAATCTGTTGCTCTAATTGTTTATTTGTCTGCAGATTAAGATCTGTTTGAGCACCTAAGGACGTAATGTTTTTGCTTTTTTGAAGTTCTTCAGCAGTATAATCTACCTCTTCTAATTCTTTGGAAACTTTCTGCAATCTATTTGTAATAAAATCCGAAGTAACTTTAACAACTTCTTCTTTGTCTTTTAGTACATCATTATTGTACTCTTTAATAAGTTCGTCTAAATAGTCAACAGCTCGTTTTGCAACAGTTTCTTTTAGCTCTAGACCCATTACACTAGAACCTTTTTCAGTAGTAATAGTTACATTTTTCGTGTATAGGTTTATAAGCTTTCTTACAGGGATAATAGCAATTTTAATGCTGCTTCCAGCTTTTAGGGTATTTTTAGTTTCGTTAGGTACAATTACAAATCCGCCATAAGATGTTTCAACTTTTTCACCAAAATCGTATAATTTTCCTTCAGTATCTTCTCTATCATCAAAAAGTGATTGTTCTTTCTCTTTAAAAAGTAAATATTGAGTTGGAGATTTTATTTTGATGAATAGAATTTGATTTACCCTATCTATTATAGAATCACTTTCAAAAAAACTTATCTTAATCGGTGCATCTTTATAGTACTCTTTTTCTTTTATTTTGCCATCTGCATAATACCTAATATTAAGATCTAGTTTTTTAATAATGTTCTCGGCTATTTCACGAGATCTTATGACTCTAATCTCATCTTTGATTTTATCTGCACCGCCCGAAAATAACCCACCTGTTTTTACATCATCTAAACTTGGTAACTTTTGTGATTGCTCCTCATCTCTAATTTTTATGGTTGCGTTCGCCTTGTACTCATAATCTGCATATCGAAGATGAGTAAAGCCAAGCATTATAGCTATTATTACGCAAAGGAGAATCCATTTCCAGTATGAAAGGAATAGTTCTAAAGTTTGTTTTAAGTCTACAGTGGATGTATTGGATTTCATAAATTGTAATTATCTTCTTACTAAGAAAACTGCAATGATAGTTGTTAATGTACCAATTGCAGAAATTAATACACTATTGTTTTGATTATAAGTTGATGATCTAATTCTTGCATTATTAGGCTCAACATAGATAACGTCATTTTGCTGAAGATAATATACGGATGAATTTACAGCATTAACGGAAGTTAAATCTATTTTTGCAAATTTCTTTTTACCATCAACCTCTCTGATAAGTAAAACATTTTTACGTTTTCCAAATATAGTAAGATCATCTGCAAGACCAAGAGCTTCTAACACGGTGATTCTTTCATCTTGTATGGTAAATGTTCCAGGGTTTCTAACTTCACCTAAGATAGTAATTGTAAAGTTAGACAGCCTAACGTTAACGATTGGATTGTTGGCGTATTCACTTATTTTCTCAACTAACATTGCTGTTAATTCCGTACGATTTAAACCAGCAACTTTTAACTTTCCTAGTACAGGAAAATCAATATTTCCATCATAATCTATAAGGTAGGATTGAAATTGTCTAGGGCCATTAGCGCTCATTAAATTTGCATCGTTATTAGAAACCACCTGAAGGTTAAAAGGCTTCACGGTATCAGGATCTAGTGCAGATACGTTAATAGTTAAGATATCATCTGGTTTGTAAATAATAGGTTTTGGTTCTGAAACTAAAACGCCATCTTCAATAGGTTCATCTTGAAAATAAACAATGTTTTTTCGAGACCCACAAGAAGTCAAAACTAAAATTGCTATTAACTGAAGTAGAAAGTTGCGTGTTTTCATGGTTTTGTAATTAGGAGTAGTTTGGTAATATTTTTTTTATTTTTTTGAATCTAAAACCTCGTATGTGGAGTTGTTAGATATGTATTCTGGAATTAAAGCTTTAATATACGATACAATTTCTAATGGTTGTGTTAAGGAATTGATACTTGTCAATTTATTGATTTGTTTTTCAACTGTTTCGGTATCAACATGTCTAGTTTTTGCTATCATGATTTTTTCATGGTAGGTTTTCTTGGTGTTTTCACCATCTGCTAATAATTCCTCGTAGATTTTTTCTCCTGGTCGTAAACCGGTAATTTTAATATCTATATCTTCAGGATAACGTAGACCCGAAAGGATAATCATATTTTTAGCAAGGTTGAAAATCTTGATAGGCTCTCCCATATCAAATACAAAAATTTCACCACCATTGCCCATAGCTGCTGCTTCTAACACTAGTTGACATGCTTCAGGAATTGTCATAAAATAACGTGTTATCTCCTTGTGGGTTACTGTTAGAGGACCTCCTTTTTCAATTTGTTTTTTGAATAGTGGAATAACTGAACCATTAGAACCTAACACATTGCCAAAACGAGTTGTTATGAATTTGGTATGACCTTTGCCTTTTAGACATGATACGTATAATTCAGCAATACGTTTGGTTGCACCCATTACATTAGTAGGGTTTACGGCTTTATCGGTCGAAATCAAAACAAACTTATCAATACTGTGCTTTATTGATACATCAACTACATTTTTAGTACCTCCAATATTGACACTAACAGCTTCGTAAGGGTTGCTTTCCATTAATGGAACATGCTTGTAAGCTGCAGCATGGAAAACAATTTTTGGTTTGTGTTGGTTGAATATTTGATCTATTCTTGTTTTATTTCTAACATCTGCAACTATGGCATCAATATTTTCGAGACCTTGTTGTCTAAACTCTTGTTGTATATCATACAGAGCCGACTCTGCATTATCTACAAGGATAAGTTTCTTGTAATTATACAGACTTACTTTTCTACAAATTTCACTACCAATAGAGCCTGCAGCACCTGTAATGAGTATGACTTTGTTGTCATATTGGTCTATTAAGTCAGGGTTCTTGATATTTATAGGATCTCTTCCCAATAAATCCTCAATTTTAACCTCTTTTATTTGTCCAACACTCAAATCACCATCTATCCAACTTTGAACAGGCGGTACTATTTTTACCTTAAGCCCAAGGTTGAATAAACTTCCTGTTATTTGAAGTAATCTTGAAGGATCAATATTTTGTATTGAGATAATTACATCTTCAACTTCATTCTTTTTTATGAATTCTTCATCAATATCAGAAAGACCATAAACTGTAACTAAGTTTATTTTCTTGCCTATTTTTCTCTCATCATCATCTATAAAACCAACAACTTCAAATCCATTTTTAGTATCATTTTGAATGGCATCATAGGTTAACATCCCTGAATTGCCAGCACCAAAAATAAGAACGTTAGATATTTTATGAACGTCTTGTGTAATTTGGTTATATAATGACTTGATAAACAACTTGGCGCCTATTAAGAAAAGAATATTCAATAATAAGTGGATGTAAATAATTGACCCAGAGATATTAAAAATACTGTTATCATCTAATATCTTTCTACTCAAAAAGGTACAGCAAATAAGTATTGTTGCTAGTATATTGGCACCAATGATAACGTTGATAATATCTTTAAAACCAGTAAATCTTACTACACCTTTATATGTTCCTACGGCTATTAGGCTTATAGCAGCCACAATCATAACGTATGGTACCTGCTTTAGAAGGGTTGAAAAATCAAAATCTAACATAAAGTTATATCTGATTAAATAAGCCAAGAAAAAAGCTGCAGCCACTACTATTGTATCGAATAACAGCACCAACCATTTAGAGGCATATCTTTTAGATATTTTATTTAGAAATTTTTCTAACATGCTGCAAAATACGTATTTATAGCTGAAATTACTCTATCCAACTCCTCTTTGCTTAAGTTTGATCCACTAGGTAAGCACAGTCCTCTGTCAAACAACTCTTCCGAAATACCATTTAGATAGCTAGGAGCATCTTTAAAAACAGGTTGTAGGTGCATTGGTTTCCACAATGGTCTAGATTCTATGTTCTCTTTTTCTAAAGCCAACCTTAAACCCTCCCTGGTTTCAAAAGAATCAAGCTGAATACATGATAACCAACGGTTAGAAAAATGACCTTCTGGTTCGTGTAAAAAAGTTATTTGATTGTTGTCTTTAAAAGTATTGTAGTATAATTGATGGTTAGAACGACGTTTTTCAACATGACTATCTAAAATGGTCATTTGACCCCTTCCAATACCTGCAACAATGTTAGACATTCTGTAATTGTAACCTATGTGAGTATGTTGGTAATGAGGTGCATTATCTCTGGCCTGAGTGGCTAAAAAGACAGCCTTCTTTTTTTGATCTTCAGTTCTAGTAACTAAAGCACCACCTCCTGAAGTGGTAATAATTTTGTTTCCATTAAACGATAAAATAGATAAATCGCCAAATGTTCCGCAATTTTGACCTTTATAGTGGCTTCCGAGAGATTCTGCACTATCTTCGACAACAGGAATCTCATATTTGTTAGCGATACTATGAACTTCATCTACTTTATATGGCATACCATAAAGATGTACAGCAATTATGGCTTTCGGTTTTTTACCTTTAGAAATTCTGTCTTTAATTGCAATTTCTAATTGAATAGGGCAGATGTTCCATGTATCTCTTTCACTATCTACAAAAACAGGTGTAGCACCTTGGTATACTATTGGATTTGCAGATGCAGAAAATGTTTTACTTTGACAGATAACTTCATCACCAGTTGTAACTCCTAATAATATCAAGCTTAAGTGAAGTGCGGAAGTTCCAGAAGCTAATGCAGCAACGTGTCTATCTTCCTTTAGATAAGATTCTAAGTCTTTCTCAAATCCAGTTACGTTAGGGCCTAGTGGCGCTACCCAATTGGTATCAAAAGCTTCTTTTATGTAAGTTTGTTCAGCTCCACTCATATGAGGTGAAGACAACCATATTTTCGGTTTCATAAGTAAAAATTGTTTAAGTAATTAATAATTACTATCTCAATTTCATGTCTTAGAGGGATTTGGGACACGATCTAAAATCGGTTTAAAGATGCATTAATATTATTGCTTATCCCAAATAAAGACGATAAAAGGTAAATATTTACGTTGTTAAATTTTAACCTCAATACTTTATGTACTAAAGATTTAAGGTCTATCCAATGAACGGAAAAGGTCTTCGTTATTAAGCTTTGCTCTCGGTACCCATAAACTCTGGCATAGGGCGATCTGAGGAAGAGTTAATATCCTTTTTACCAATAACATTCTGAATGGTTTTAAAAAATATTTGACAATCTAAAATAAACGATTGATTGTCTACATAGTAGTTGTCTAACTCAAATTTTTCTTCCCAGCTTATGGCGTTTCTCCCATTAACTTGCGCCCAACCAGTTATTCCTGGAGCAACATTATGTCTTCTAAATTGTTCTTTAGTATAGCGTGGTAGATATTTTGGAAGTAATGGACGAGGACCAATCAAGCTCATGTCACCTTTTAGCATATTGAATAACTGGGGAATTTCATCTAAAGAATAACGTCTACAAATATCTCCAACTTTAGTAATTCTAACATGATCTGGTAAAAGATTGCCATCTGCATCTTTTTTGTCGTTCATGGTTTTTAGCTTCACAATGGTGAAGATTTTCCCACCCTTTCCTGTTCTCTTTTGATAGAAAAAAGGCTTACCATTATTGGCTATGGTTAATAAAATTATTATGGTTATTATGATTGGTGACAAGATTAGTAATCCAATCAAAGCTATCATAAAATCGATTAATCTTTTGAAAAATAACTTATACATAATTGGTTGATTATTTGTTGGTTATTTGTGTTTTATTGTCTTATAAGTTTAATGCAAAATAATAACTTTTATTTCAGCGATTGATTAATAAGCTCAATTAAATCGTTATTAATTATGTTTACATCAAAACGTTCTTCGGCATATTTACGACTGTTAATTCCCATTTCTTTTATCTTATCTGGATTTGTAATGAAAAACTCCATCGCATCAATTAAGGCTTCCAAATTTTGAGGCTCTATTAATTTTCCATTTACACCATCTTTAACCGATTCTCTACAACCTACGGAATCTGTTGTGATTATTGGGTTTCCGCAGGCGAGTGCCTCTAAAGTTGTTCTTGGTATGCCTTCTCTGTAATAACTTGGTAATACAAAAACATCCCTTTGGTGAAGATGTTTGTCTACATCCATTTGTCTGCCATGAAACACGATGATATTTTTTTCGTGCAATTCATGCAATTCATCTTCACTGATAGCACTAGGTGAGGTTTCTAAAGCACCAATCACATGAAATTCAGCATTAGGATATTTTGGTTTCAAAGCTCTCGCAGCATCCATGTATAGGGCAATCCCTTTTTCTTTGATTAATCTGGCAATAAGCAAAAAACTGACCTTATCTGTTGGGTTTTTCTCTTTGAACGTGAACTCGTTTAGATTAACACCAGAGCCACTTACGAACGCCACAGGTTGCTTTTTCGAAATTACTTTTCTATTTAAAAACAACTGGTAATCATCCTTGTTCTGAAAAACAATAAACTTATTCTTTCTTATGGATAGTTTATAGAGGGTTTCATTAAAACGCTGTAAAACTCTAGCCTTAGCGGTAAGTCCGGTAAATGCAAAACCCAATCCTGTAATTAAAGAAATTACCGGAACTTTAATCATATTTGCTGCTAGAGAGCCATAGATTACAGGTTTTACGGTATATGGGAAAACCAAATCAATTTTGTTTTCCTTCATGATGGATTTCAATTCTAAAATAGATTTAAAATCTTTAAAAGGGTTTAAACCTGTGCGTTGCAGGTTAAACTCAATTGGATGTGCTCCTCGTTCTTTTATTAATTGTAAATCCTCATCGGTGTAACTTGGTGAGGCTGTAAAAACCTCAAAACCGTTAGCGACTAAGCTTTTGATAAAATCTCCTCTAAATCGAATTAATGAACCAGCAAAGGATGCTATGATAAGTACTCTTTTTTTATCCATTGTATTAGTTTTCATTTAGAAAATTAAATTTATACCACTTTTGGAAACAGTAGTAAGACCAAACTCTAAACGTACTATCTTTCTTGCTGTCGAGATGATCTTGAACCAATTTGGTTATAACGTCTACTTTAAAAATACCTTGTTTTTTTAACATTTCTGGTTCAATATAACTTTCTAGCTCTTTTCGTAGACTTTGTCTTAGCCAATCTCCAGTAGGTGAGCCAAATCCGCTTTTTCCTTTTTCTAAAAAGTCTTGAGGAAATTGATCTCTAAAGGCCTCTTTTAGAATGTACTTTTTGTTCCAGCCTTTCATTAAATAGCTTTCAGGTAATGTGTTGGTAAATTCCCAAATAGACTTGTTTAAAAATGGTGCTCTACATTCTAAGGATGTTAACATACTAGTTCTGTCAACCTTTGCTAACATACCGCCTTCAAGACTCAAGATCTTGTCTACAAGCCTAAAATCTGTAAGGCTTTCAATCTTTTGTTTACCTAAAACTTCTTTATATTCTTGAAATAAATCACTATCATAATAATCGTCATTCATTATTTCTGATAGAAGTTTACTCGTATTAGCTAGCGAAATGATGTCCCAGTAAAAATCGCCTTCGTAATTAATAGCGTTTAGTAGCTTATTAATTTGAAATCTTTTACCCCGCGTATCGTCCTTATTGATTAGGTATTTATTGCTCAACTTGGCAATAGTTTTATGAAGCGCTTTTGGTACAACACTGGTGTATCTTTTGTTCATTTTACCAATATAATACTTGTTGTAACCACCAAAAACTTCGTCACCACCATCACCAGTTAAGGCCACAGTAACATGCTCCCTAGTTTTTTCTGAAAGTAGATGCGTAGGCAAGGCTGCTGTATCAGAGAATGGCTCATCAAAATTAACGAGAATCTCATGAATGTTATGTTTTAGGTCATCTTCATCTATTATGAATTCATGATGATTGCTATTCAGCATTTTAGCAACCACACGAGATTTGTCGGTTTCGTCATAAGAAGCCTTTTTAAATCCGATTGAGAAGGTGTCAATTTTTTTGTCCGTAGCTTGTGACAAACAAAGTGACACGATAGACGAATCTACACCACCAGACAAAAATGTACCTAAACCAACATCGGCAATAGATCTGCTATCTACGCTATTGTAAACTAATTCTCTTGTTTTTGCTTTAGCATCTTCAAAAGAGATATCTGCTGTTTTTGGTGCAGGTTCGTGGTTGATTTTATGAATATTGTATTCAAACGTATTAAGATCATACTCCAGATAATGATTGGCTTCTAATTTGTGAATACCTTCATAAATAGTATATGGTGCAGGAATATAGGTTAATCTAAAATAAAGATTCAATCCTTTTTTTGAGATATTTGGCTTATAGTCAATGGTTTTTATGATAGACTTTAATTCTGAAGCCCATATAAATTGTTTATCGTTTTGAGTATAGTACAATGGTTTTTCGCCAAAGAAATCTCTGGCAATAAATAGTTTGTTTATGTTTTTATCGTAAATGCTAAAGCCATACATGCCATCTAACCACTGAAAGGATTCTACGCCATATTTCTCGTAGGCCTTTAAAATAACTTCTGTATCACTAGTGGTATGAAAAGTAACCCCTTCAGATACTAACCTAGATTTTATAGTTCTGTAGTTATAGATTTCACCATTGAATACTATGACAATCTGCTTATCATCAGAAAAAATAGGTTGCTTTCCAGATGATAAATCTATAATAGACAAACGACGCATGGCCATTCCAACAGTACAATTGTCATTCCGTTCTGCAAAAACACCATCTTCATCAGGACCTCTATGAACAATGAGATTATTCATGGCATTCAGTACAGAAGACATCTTGTCTTCACTCATCTTGGTTTTATCTATAAGTCCGTTAATTCCGCACATATACTTTAGCTTTTAATAAATTGGTTGAATTGGCTGTAAATATGTTTTAGTTCGTAAGCTTTTGCACGCTCTAAGCTTAAACGACTAAAGCGTTCTCTTTCAGCAGGATTTTGATGGTAATAGTCTAAAGCTTTGCTTAGCCCAATATGGTCATCGTTATTTACCAACAAACCGTATTTGCCTATATAAAACTCGCCGTTTTTTATATTAATTGGTTCGTTTTCATTTAGTAACTCTAACGGACCAGATAAGCAATTTGTTGATACACTTGGTAAACCAATTGCCATGGCTTCGATCAATGCATTTGGGAAACCTTCTGTAAAAGATGAAAGCACAAAACATTGATTATCTATAAGGTATTCGTTTACTTTTTTCACTCGTCCTTTGATTGTAACTTGATTTTCTAATTTCAGCTTCGCAATTTCTTCTGTCAAATAAGTTCTTAAATCGCCATCGCCAAGAATAGAAAAATCATAATCTAGCTTAGATTCTTTGATGGCTCTTACAACCATGATTTGATTTTTTCTTTTGTTGATGGTACCTGCTGTAATAAGCTTTAATTTTTTTGTATTAGTATTCAGGCTTTCAGGATGTATTGTTTTACTTGGTAACTCTATTGGGTTATAGATAACTTCCATAGGAATTTTGACACCGAAATTCTCTTTTAAATCATCATTAATGTAAACCGAATTTGAAAACAACTTATCACATTTATTATATAAAATAGGGTAGAAAACCTTGGAAATGTAAAAGGACAATTTACTGGTTACATTATCTGAAGGAAAGCCTCTTTCGCTAATAATGGTTTTTACATTTTTATTGAAAGTCGCCACGATACCATTTATTAAATTAGGGAATGCCAAAAATGACACGGAGATTTCAATATTATTCTTTTTAATAAAGCGATAATACCTAAAAATAAAACCAATAGAATCGAAGAACTTCTTGTAGAATGGCCTGTCTGCATGCTTATCGCTCATGGCGAAAATTTCTACACCTTCTGGCACAGGGAAGTGCAAAACCTTGTGAAATAGCACCAATGTAACATTATAATCTTGCCTAAGCTCTTTTAAGAGTAGACTAATTACTTTTTCAGCACCACCACTCGCTAGTGATATGCTTAGGATGGTAATATTTTTTTTCTGATTTGGGGTCATAAAATAAATATCTTGTTGATATTATGCATATTAGTGCCAAACATAACAACAATTAATTGACTATACTTATTTTCTCGATAATTGTAGGTTTTCTATGTTTAACAGTTTTCCTAACTTGAAATCGTACTCCTCTTGAACAAATTTTGATAAGCCAGAGGAATGATGTAATGTTAATTCTCCAATATATATATTGCCATCTATATTATACATATCCACTCTTAAGCAAACGAAATCTCTAGCTAATTTTTTTGCAAGCTTTTTCATTTTTTTGAAGTTTTTAGGCTTCTCTATATGCGGACCTTTTGGTCTTTTCCATTCAAAAGGCAATAAGTTCCACTTACTATCGTATAAATTTCTTGTCCTATTAGCTTCAAATCTATCTATATCAACAATTATAAATGCCAATTTTCCGTTTAAAAATAAAAACTTATAATCGTTGGGAATTTTATCTTCTTTTGTTGTTAACAGTTGCTCTACAATAATTCGCCTGGGTATATTCTTATATTGCCATTCTCTAGTAACAATGTAGTGGTCTTCTTTTAGTAATCGGCTGAACTTTTCTTGTGTTTTTTTCCAGTCTACTTCAGAGCTATCTCTAACGATAAGACCTCCAGAACTATCGTGATTGGTTTTTATAATGAAGTTATTATCTGGTAAGTTGTCTGGGGTTAAGTCTTTTGCATTTTTGGTTTCGAAAAATAGTGGAATTAAATATTTGTCACCTATCTTTTGAGTTACATAATGCCTAACAGCATACTTGTCAGCTATTGTAGTGTAAAGTTCCTTTCGGTCATATAATTTAAGCCAATTTAACTTCTCATTTAAAGTTTGTGGGTTTTTCAAGTCCAATGGATAGCCCATGTGCCTTTTAAATGAGTTTTTTATTACAACTTCGTCTGGCACTAATCGTAAGCTTAAAATATATATATCGTAAAAAACTTTAAAAGTATAATAACCCCATTCAGATTTTCTATAAAAATCTGAAACCATTTTTCTCATTCTCATTTTATTTTGAATCCATAATTTTTTAGTTGTTACCCCTTATTTTTAATTATAAAGATGCAATTCAACTTATTACGCTGGCTAATAAATTCTCGTAATCTTGAATTATTTTATCTTTATTGAACTTTGAAAAGACGGATTCCCTAACTTTTTCAGGGTACCACTCTTGTTTATGGTTTAATTTTTCTACGAATTGCTCTTCGGTTTCAACTAAAAAACCATTGAGACCATCCTCAATAATTTCATCAAGCCCTCCAGGTGCTTTAAAGGCAATTGCAGGTGTTCCGACGGAACAGCTTTCTATTAAACAATTAGGGAAGCCTTCTGCATATGAAGCCTGTAAGTAAAAATCACTCTCTGATAGATACTTTGAAACTTCATTAGTATAGGGTACATGCGAAATTTTATCTTCTATACCTAGCTCTTTAGCTTGCTTAAAGATGTTATCCTTTTCTGGACCAGAACCTATTATGGTATACTGAAAAGGGTAGTCTAATTTTGATAAACAATTAAGAATCCTTTCATGTCCTTTTAATTTTTTCAATCTGGCTACGGTAATAAACTTAACAACATTGTTTTTGTTTGTAGATGAGGACTTTAACTGAAAATTATCAGTGATAGGATTGTTAATGGTTCTTAATTTTTCTTCAGGAATATCATACTTTTCCTTCATGTCGTTATACATGTCTTTGGACTGGCATAAGATAATATCGAGCAGTTTGTAAGCAAAGTCAAAAGATTTTACCACTTTTCTTTTAGCGGAAGTTTTCTTTTCAACTTTTAGTTTTACAGTATCTTGACTTACGATTGTATGCCTCCCAATAAATTTTATTTTAGGAAAAAAGACAGAAATCAATCCCATGGTGATATTTAGATGAGAAATAGCACTCATCACAACTTGAGGTTTTTCTTTTCTAATCATTTTCATAAGAGGAAGCACTGCACTCATTACTCTATCTTTATTGAGATAGCGTACTGTAATTCCTTCTATATCATATTTATTATCTTTTTCAAAACCAATTACTACTAATGTACTATCGAACTTGTTTTTATCTAGATTCTGAGAAACAAATGACATTACTCTTTCGGCGCCACCAGCAAAAAGTGTAGGTATTATAAAAAAGACTTTTATTTTTTCTTTCATTTTTTAGATTTGTTTTTAATGGCTGAAATGTCTAGCATGTCTCCAAATTTTTCGTCGCATTCTTTTTTATAAAAAGCTTGAAACCCTGAGGCATGATAAAATGTTAGTTCACCAAAATAAATTTGTGATTTAACTAAATAAAGATCAACTCTAACGTATGCAAAATCTTCAGCTAACTTTTCGGCAACCGTTATCATCTCATCTAGATTTGAAGGCTTATCCATATTTCTGCCATTGGGTCTTCCCCAATTACAAGGAATTAAATTCCAACCAGAATCATAAAGATTTCTGGTTCTTAATTCACCAAACCTATCAAAGTCTACCATTATAAAACCTACTTTCCCATTAAAGCAATGAAATTTTATATCCTCAGGTATGCTACCATCATCATGTGTTAACAATTGCTCTACAATAATCCTAGGTTCAATATCTTTATATTGCCACTCTATTGTACTGTAATAATGATTTTCTTTAAGTAACCGCTTAAACCTTTTTTGCGCTCTCTTCCAATCTACCTTTGATTTGTCTCTAACGATTAGGCCACCAGAACTGTTATGGTTTGCTTTTATAATAAAATTAGGTTCTGGTAAATTTTCAGGAACTATATCCTTAACATTTTTTGTTTCAAACAAAAGTGGTATTAAATATTTGTCACCAATCTTGTTCTTAACATACTCCCTTACTTTATATTTATCTGCCAATATAGTTTGGATAGGCCTTCTGTTATTGAGCTTGAGCCAGTTTATTTTCTCATTTAAAGTTTTTGGGTTGTCTAAATCGAGATCATAGCCCATATGTTTTTTAAAACTTCGTTTTATGATAAACTCATCTGGTATAATTCTGAGTCCTAGTTCGTATAACTTATAAAATGGTCTTAGAATTGAGTAGCCAATATCAGAATCTCTGTAAATGTCAGAAATAAACTTTCTTATTTTAAAGCCAATTTTATTTTTTGGGTTTTGATACATTTAAAGATGTTTTATAATTTGACTAATATCTACATCACCAATAACCTTTGCTGGGATACCAGCAATTACGGTGTTCTCTTTTTCAAAAGATTTATTTACAACAGCATTTGCTCCAATGGCAGTATTACTTGCAATAGTTATATCTCCATAAATTTTTGCGCCAGGCGCAATGTAGATATTATCGCCCAGTTGAGGCGCTTGTGGATTACCGCCAGAAGCACCAATATTTACACAAGCATGCATTCTGCAATTAGCACCGACTTTAGTTGCTTTATTTATAACAATTGTACCATAATGAACAATTGATAATCCAGGGCCAAAAACATTGATAGGGATTGAGAAACCTAGCTTTATCGATATTTTTTTGAACTTATATTTTAGATATGCTACATATATCTTGTTTAAACCTTTATTCTTACAATTAGTGTAAAACTCTAGTTTACGCATTCGTTTTTGAAAGGTATATATTGGATTTGGTGAAATGATACCAATTACCTTACCCTTTAGCGTATTAGATTTAACGTTTAGGGCAATTCTATCTCTTTCTAAATAGTATCTATAATCGGCTTTGGATTTTATCATTTTTGTTGGTTAGAATTTAATAGCAGGAAACTTTTATAAATATAAATCAATTCAAAATCATCTAGAAAGTTTGTTGATAACTAAGGTTTTTACTCTAATGCAAAACACTTTAAATCCTGGTACAAATAAATACAATAGTGTAGTGTATGTAATTGCTACAGCAACAGTGACTTGAATTGCATACATAATCCAATTAAATAGATTTATATTTTCAGAATCATAAAAAAAGTAATCTTTTACGAAATTAATAATGAAAGCCGATACAACAAAGACCAACATCATAGGTAATAGGCCTTTCCAGTAAAGGAAAACACTTTTCTTAAACCCATTTTTATATAAGAAATAAGGTTTCCATAGTACGGCAATTAAAAACAAGCTTACTACAGTACCTAAAACTATACCAGCAATACCATATAGTTTACCAAAAACAAAGGATATTACCAGATTTATCAATGCTTCAGTTATAGCGGCCCATGTATCGGAATATAAGCCATAAGCATTCTTAAAGCGTTCTATAGGTGAGCTAATCTGTATCATAAAGAAATTGGCAATCATTAGTAATAATATGGTATGAGATAAGATGTATTTTTCGCCTAACCATAATAATATAAAAGCGTCCATTGTATGATAAATAATCATGCTAAAAAAACCGGCAATAAAAAATTGAATTGCTATAAGTTCCCAAAGTACTTTCTTGATATTGT
>JAGQZO010000154.1:0-4966 GCA_020435515.1 Winogradskyella sp.
GCAAACAACATACAAGACTTACAATATTTTGGTGAGTTTGGTGGTGTTAACCCATCTATTTCAGACTCTTCAACCTATACGTTTTTATCTGCAAAAACAATGTTTGATACTTTTGAGGGTAACGCTGACGGCTGTTATTTATATTCTCGTCATTCTTCTCCTTCAAATTTATATTTGGGTGAAGCCCTTGCTGCCATGGAAGGTACAGAAACCGCAACAGTTACAGCTTCAGGTATGGGAGCAATTACACCTGTATTAATGCAATTGTGTAAAGCCGGAGAACATATTGTAAGCAGTAGAACTATTTACGGAGGAACTTATGCCTTCTTAAAAAACTTTGCACCTAGATTGGGTATCAACACATCCTTTGTAGATATTACCAAGTTAGATGTTGTAGAAGCTGCTATTACACCTAAAACTAGAGTGCTTTATTGCGAATCAGTGAGCAATCCATTACTTGAGGTCGCTGATATAAAAGGCTTGGCTACACTTGCAAAAAAACACAACTTAAAACTGGTTGTAGACAATACCTTTTCTCCACTATCTATCTCACCAGCAAATTTAGGTGCAGATGTGGTAATTCATAGTTTAACAAAATTCATTAATGGTTCTTCGGACACTGTTGGTGGAGTGGTTTGTGGCACACAAGAATTCATTAATCAATTAAGAAATGTAAATGATGGTGCTGCCATGTTATTAGGTTCAACAATGGATAGTTTGCGTTCTGCTTCCGTTTTAAAAAACTTAAGAACATTACATATAAGAATGCAACAACACAGCCTCAATGCTAGTTACCTTGCTGAAAGATTTGAAAAAGACGGTTTAAAAACTGTTTATCCTGGTTTGGCATCTCACCCTTCACATGAGCTGTTTAAGTCCATGATGAATGAAAAGTATGGTTTTGGAGGAATGCTTACTATTGATGTAGGTTCTCTAGAAAAAGCCAATACTTTAATGGAATTAATGCAAGAGCGTAACCTAGGTTATTTGGCAGTTAGTTTAGGTTTTTACAAAACCTTATTTAGTGCGCCAGGAAGCTCTACATCTTCTGAAATACCGGAAGAAGAACAAGCTGAAATGGGATTGAGTGATGGGCTTATACGCTTTTCAATTGGCTTAGATGCTGATATTGAGCGCACCTATAAAATGATGAAAGCTTGCATGGTTGAACTCGGCATCTTAGAGACTGAATTAGTTTAAACAAATAAGAACTCACAAAATAAAGCCTGGTTTACAGTCAGGCTTTTTTACTTTCCTTTTAAACGAATCCAAAGCGCTGACATGGTAAAACTGAAATCCTCCATCTCTGGTTTAAAAGGCATCATATTTAAGCGGTTTTTTTCTTTAAACAGTTTTAGATTAAAAATGGCTTTATAACCGTCTTGGGTTTGCACCAAAGGATACCTTAAATCTCTGTACATATATTCTTCATTATCTAAAGATTCAACATTGTAATAGTCATTACTAAACCAAGCCAAGTCTTTAATGTCTTTATATTCTGAAGAAGTTAGAGCCCTTATTTTTGGAATAACTTTCCAGTCTGAAAAGCTTTTTGATGTATCTAATAACGAATAAAAGCCAACGTGATAATTATTCTCTGTTTCAGCGATACCATACCAAAGAATGTTATTTAAAATCGCAGGTTGGGTACTGAATCTTGTATAGTTAGTGTTACTTTCTTTCAATGAAGATTCAAAAATAGTATCAATATAAAGCTTATTAAAAATTGTAAGGAGCATATAAGTTGAGCTTATTCCTATTCCTACTTTTAACCAAAACCTTCGCTTTTCGTTATTACGATTATAAAACATTAAAATAATCATGCTCAACAAAAACGGCAAGGTATATATAGGATCTGCTACTGCTATATTATTAAATGCTACTCTATAGTTTGAGAATGGGGCAAATAATTGCGTCCCATAAGGTGTAAAACTGTCTAAAATTGGATGCGTAAATAAAGACCAGAAGAATAATTTTATCCAGTCGTTCAATGTTGTAGTATTTAGACGTTTACCTGTATTGTATAGTTTATAAATTATCCATCCAAATAAAAAAGCTCCAAGAATTGAAAACAGAATTGAATGCATAAATCCTCTGTGAAAGAGCATGGCATCAATTTCATTATTATAAAAAAATGCCCCAGCAAAAACATCAAGATCTGGAATGGTACCACCTAAAGCACCAAAGAGCAAAGCTTTGTTCCCTATTTTCTTGCCAAGAATAGCTTCACCACAAGCTGCACCTAAAACTATTTGGGTTAATGAATCCATGATTTTCAAAATACAGATATACAAATGTACTTAAGAATTGGTATTTGCATAGCATTAATGAAAATCGTAACATTACGGAACTAAACCAAATTAAATTTCACTAAATGGAAAGCCAAAATATTAAGCCAAGTCAACCACAAAATGAACATATTGTAGAAAACAACGAACTTAATATTTGGGAAGCGCTTATTCCTGTAATTGCATTGGTAGCAATGCTAGCATTCAATGTGTTTGTTTATGGAGACAATGCTTTGAGTGGCAGCAATCAATTTGTTTTGTTACTTGGTGCAGCTGTGGCAGCAATTGTTGGTTTTTTTAACAAAGTATCCTTTGAACAAATGGTAGAAGAGGTTGCTGAGAATATAAAATCTACTTCTGGAGCAATTCTTATACTTCTAATGGTTGGTGCTTTGGCTGGCACTTGGCTAATAAGTGGTATTATTCCGGCAATGATTTATTATGGACTTCATATCTTAAACCCTACGATATTTTTAGCAGCTTGTGTTGTTATTTGTGCCATAATATCTGTAGCAACTGGTAGCTCTTGGACAACATCTGCCACTGTTGGTATTGCTCTTATTGGAATAGGAGAAGCTTTAGGTGTATCTATGGGTATGACAGCTGGAGCAGTCTTATCTGGTGCATATTTTGGAGATAAAATGTCACCACTGAGCGACACTACTAATCTGGCACCTGCTATGGCTGGAGGTGAGCTTTTTTCGCATATAAAATATATGACACTTACAACTATTCCAACCATTATAGTTACACTAATAGTTTTTATAATTTTAGGCTTTACACAAAATACAGAAGGAGCTGCGGACACCTCTGTTTTAATAAATGACATAGACAAAACTTTTAATATTAATGGCTGGCTATTTATTGTGCCTGCCATTGTAATTTTTCTAATAGTCAAAAAGACATCACCTTTAGTAGCCTTGTTAGTAGGCACGCTTTTAGGAGGAGTTTTTGCTTTGATTTTTCAACCTCATATAGTGGCTCAAATAGCAGGAGTAGAAACCTTAACTTTAAAATCTGCCTACAAGGGAGTTATGGATGCTATAACGGTTAGCACAACAATTGAAACAGATAATGAAACACTTAAAAGTTTGTTTTCTGCTTCTGGGAAAGGAATGAGTGGTATGCTAGGTACTATTTGGTTAATACTTTGTGCCATGACATTTGGTGGAATTATGGATGCTATAGGCGCTTTATCTAGAATAAGTAAATCCTTACTAAATTTAGCTACTTCAACATTTGGCCTATTTGCTAGTACAGTTGCTAGCTGTCTTGCTCTTAATGTTACTGCTTCAGACCAATATTTAGCACTTGTTGTGCCTGGTAAAATGTTTAAAAAAGCTTATGAAGATAGAGGTCTAGCTCCAGAAAACCTCAGTAGAACACTTGAGGATTCTGGGACCGTAACTTCAGTTTTAATTCCTTGGAACACTTGTGGTGCCTACCAAAGTGGTGTCTTGGGCGTAGGAGTTGGTGAGTATTTTTTCTATGCCATTTTTAACTGGCTTAGCCCTTTTACTACTTTACTCTTCGCTGCTTTTAAAATAAAAATAAAACAACTCGTTAAGTCCTAGTTGCCTAACAATTTCAGAATATTGTCCAATCCTTTATCTTGGGCATAATCCTTAGCTTTTTTGCCTTCGTTGTCTTTTAATGAAGCATCTGCTTTATGGTTTAATAAAGTTTCAACTACCTCTACTTGATTGTACTGCGTAGCAAAAATCAGTGCTGTTGTTCCTTTGTTATTCTGAAGATTTACATCTGCACTATAACTTAACAATAAATCTACTAAATCTTTATTGCCTTTAAAGCTTACACCAATCAAGGCTGTATTTCCAGAAGCATCTTGCGCATTTATATTTGCACCTTTTTCAATTAATAATTTCGCAATATCAGCTTGACCAAAATAGGTTGCAAAAATTAGAGGAGTAAAATCTCTTCCGTCTTTTATGTTAGCCAAATCTGGATTTCTATCTAACTGAAGTTTTAAATTTTCAATTTGACCAGTCTGAATTGTTCTAAAAAATAGTTCGTGTTCGTTCATGTTATTTTTTAATTAAAAAAGGAATGCACATTTGTTGCACATTCCTTTTCTTGGGTTGATTTTGCTATTAATCAATTATTACTTTAAATCAAATCTATCAGCGTTCATAACTTTAGTCCACGCAGCCACAAAATCTTTTACAAATTTTTCTTCTGCATCGTCCGCAGCATAAACTTCGCAAACCGCTCTTAATTCTGTATTGGATCCAAAGATTAAGTCTGCACGAGTCCCTGTAAACTTTACTTCTCCAGTTCTACGATCTCTTCCTTCAAAATACTTTTCCTCATCAGAAGTGGCACTCCATGTATAGGTCATATCAACTAAATTTTTAAAGAAATCGTTTGTAAGATGACCAACATTATCAGTAAACACTCCATGCTTAGAACTATCAAAGTTAGCACCAAGCACACGCATACCACCAACTAAAACAGTCATTTCAGGAATTGATAATGCTAATAGATTTGCTTTATCAATTAACAAGTCTTCAGCTTTAACTTCTAAGTTTGGATTCATGTAATTTCTAAATCCATCACCAAGAGGCTTTAAGTAGTTGAATTGTTCTATATCTGTCTGCTCTTGTGTAGCATCACCTCTACCTTGTGCAAACGGAACTGAGATATTATATCCTGCTTTG
>JAGQZO010000154.1:5017-7249 GCA_020435515.1 Winogradskyella sp.
ACTGTACCGTTGAATTCTTTCTGAATACCTTCAAGAACATTAAATACTTTATCTAATTCTTTAGGATTATTTACCTTCCAACTTCTCTGAGGCTCAAGTCTTAAACGAGCACCATTTGCTCCACCACGTTTATCAGAATCTCTATACGTTGAAGCAGAAGCCCATGCGGTTCTAACCAATTCTGGAATAGTTAATCCTGAAGCTAAAATCATTTTCTTTAAAGAAGCTATATCTACTTCACTCAAAGTATAATTAACTTTTGGAATTGGGTCTTGCCAGATTAGTTCTTCTTTTGGCACCTCAGGACCTAAGTATCGGTCTTTTGGACCTAAATCCCTGTGTGTTAATTTGTACCAAGCACGAGCAAAGGCATCTTCAAAAGCTTTGAAATCCTTGTGAAATTTTTGAGAGATTTTTAAATACTCAGGATCGGTCTTCAAGGCGATATCTGCCGTAGTCATCATCAACGCTTGCCTTCCGTTTGGATCACCAGCCTTAGGTGCCATGCGTGCTTTTGATTCTGCTGTTGGTGTCCACTGATGCGCACCTGCTGGGCTTTTGGTTAATTCCCAATCATAATTTAAAAGGACATCAAAATAATCAGCATCCCATTGTGTTGGATTTGGTGTCCATGCACCTTCTATCCCACTTGTAATTGCATCATCTAAAACACCACTCTTGTAAGTGTTTTTCCAACCCATACTCATTTCAGCCATTGGCGCTCCATGAGGTTCAGCACCTACATATTTTCCTGGGTCTGCAGCACCATGCGCTTTACCAAAAGTATGTCCACCTGCTACTAGAGCTACGGTTTCTTCATCATTCATAGCCATACGTCCGAACGTTTCTCTTACATCGCGAGCAGAACCCATTGGGTCTGGTTTACCATCTGGCCCTTCTGGATTTACATAAATCCAACCCATCATTACAGCTGCTAGTGGATCTTCCAAATCACGCTCAGCATAATTATCACTATTACCATAACGATCATTATTAGCTCCCCATTCTGTTTCACTTCCCCAATATACATCTTGCTCTGGCTCCCAAATATCTTCTCTACCACCACCAAAGCCAAACGTTGGGAATCCCATTGACTCTAAAGCTACGTTACCAGCTAAAATCATTAAATCTGCCCAAGAAATTTTATTGCCGTATTTCTTTTTTATTGGCCATAATAACAATCTTGCTTTGTCTAAGTTACCATTGTCTGGCCAGCTGTTAATAGGTGCAAATCTCTGATTACCTGTACCAGCTCCACCTCTACCATCACCAACTCTGTACGTACCAGCACTATGCCATGCCATTCTTATCATAAAACCTCCATAATGTCCATAATCTGCAGGCCACCAGTCTTGAGAATCGGTCATTAGCTTTGTTAAGTCCTTTTTTAATTCATCATAGTCAAGGCTATTGAATGCCTTAGCATAATCAAAATCTTCACCAAGTGGATTGGATTTAGCAGCATGTTGTCTTAAAATATTTAATTTTAATTCATTTGGCCACCAATCTCTGTTTCTTACACCGCCACCTCCGACAGTTGTTTGTTTACCACTTAAAAAAGGGCACTTACTTGCATCACTTTCATTAAGCTCAAATGTGTTTGTGTTTTTATTATCCATTTTTGGTTTTTTTAGATTAAATTTTTACTTCTTAAAATTATGAAATTATATAGTACCGTTTAGTTAAGAATATATTATCTATTTATTTTTCAATAGCCATTTTCTATTATAGGTTTATCTAGAATTATTTTAAACAATACAAAAGCTATAAACTTTGTTTAATCTATGTGCCTTTTTCGCGAATTTTAAGATATTAAAATTAAACACAAGTGTTAAAGACTTGGAATGAAAAAGAATGATTATTAATTTTAGAAATAAAAGCGCTTATGTTAATGAAAAATGTAAATCTTGAAGAGAAGCTGAATAAACTCAAAAACAAAAATTTTACTGAGGATGAAGTTTTAAAAGCTGTAAAGGATATTTTGACTCAAGACAATAAGAAAGATGATAGGATTCTTGAAAAATTAGCTGAGTATAATGATACCTTAAAAAACAACTTCGATATAGACTTGTTAGAATCAGATAAAATCTATCATGTAGAACAGATTAAAAAACTCTGTATTACTTACAGGCTACGATTTTTAGATAGTCGATTTTTTAAAGGGGACTTACCTTATGAAGCCATTTCTAAAATTAAACAGCTAGAAAAAAATCATAATACAACTTTAAGTGG
>JAGQZO010000154.1:7324-9402 GCA_020435515.1 Winogradskyella sp.
AATGGCTACTATTACCTTATTCATAAATGGGGAAATGATTTAAGTCCATATAGAAAACTGTTAATGTGGCCTTTTAAGAATTTTGAAAACTTTGTGTTTTGTGTTTTTATCCTAAGCATGTTTTTAACAGGACTAATACCAGACGGTACCTTTCATGGTGAAAAAACTGCTGCCAATGCTGGAGTTATCTTCTTATTCATGTTTAAATGCATGGTTGCCATAACTTTATATTATGGGTTTTTATCTGGAAAAAACTTTAGCGCAGCAATTTGGGACAGTAAATATTATAACAATTAATATGGTGTAACTTTTTGAAGTTTTTCGTAACTTATAGTACAATTAAAACCATGAGTTATGAATGCATCTGAATACAGTAAAATATACGAGGGTAATTTTGTTTTAATTACCAGAATTAAGAACGAATTAGAAAACAACGGTATCATTCCTATCATTAAAGACGAGGGTGAATCCCAACGTTTAGCTGGTTATGGCTCGCTTAATCAAGGCTTTCAGGAAATCTATGTACATGAAGATGAATTAGATAAGGCTATTGCTATTGTAGAGCAAGTGAAAGCTGAGATGGAGGCTTAATGAAAAGAAGAATTAATTACAGTAATATTTTTGGACTGCTTGTTGGTCTATGTTTTCTATCATTATCTGTAGTATTAACTATCAAATCATTTAATAATAATTCAAATATTTTTGCAATTTCATTATCATTGATAGTTTTTTACCTATTGAGTTATGCATTTATTTCAACTGCACTATGCAGGTTTCAACATGATAGACTTGAAAGTAAAAGAAAAGTTCAAATAAATTTTAATAACAAAGAAATAAGAATTTCAAGCTTAGGAAATAATGAAATTGTCTTAAATAGAGATAACGTAGAAAAAGCTGAAATTTTTTATTCATGGAATACTAATCCATTTTCTTCAGACTTAGGCTTTTCTAAAATCTTTTTAAAAAATAAATCAATACAATTTATAACTCAGAATGAGATACATCAATCTCATGTTAAAAAAGTTCTTGGAAAATTAGTTACAGAAAAAAAATCAAAATTTAAACATTTCATAAAGTGACTATACTCCAATCGAATACATCTTTTCACGCTGCTCCTTAATCTTTTTATCGCTCATGTATTCATCAAAGGTCATGTAACGGTCTATGATACCATTAGGTGTTAACTCAATAATTCTGTTACCAACAGTTTGTGCAAACTCATGGTCATGAGTGGTTAACATCACCGTGCCTTTAAAGTTTTTAAGTGCATTGTTAAATGCCGTAATGCTCTCTAAGTCTAAGTGGTTTGTTGGCTCATCTACCATAACAACATTGGCTCTCATCATCATCATTCGGCTAAGCATACAACGTACTTTTTCACCTCCCGATAATACATTTGCAGTTTTTAAGGCTTCTTCACCACTAAAAATCATTTTACCTAGGAAACCTCTTATGTAAACTTCTTCGCGCTCTTCTTCTGTAGTTGCCCATTGACGTAACCAATCTACCAAAGTTAATTTGTTGTCAAAATATTCACTATTGTCTAATGGTAAATACGATTGTGTTGTTGTTACACCCCAAGCATATTTACCTGCATCGGCTTTTTGCTTACCGTTGATGATCTCATAAAATGCAGTAGATGCTCTAGAATCTTTAGAATACACAACTACCTTATCCCCTTTAGCAAGATTAATATCTATGTCTTTAAATAGCACCTCACCATCCAAACTTGCTGCTAAACCTTCAATATTCAAAATCTGGTCACCTGCCTCACGCTCACGCTCAAAAATAATAGCAGGATAACGACGACTACTTGGTTTTATATCTGCTATATTAAGCTTATCAATCATCTTTTTTCTACTCGTTGCCTGTTTTGATTTTGCAACGTTTGCAGAGAAACGACGAATAAATTCTTCTAATTCTTTCTTCTTTTCTTCAGCTTTTTTGTTTTGCTGTGCACGTTGCTTAGCTGCTAACTGAGACGACTCGTACCAAAACGTGTAGTTACCCGAATAGTGATTTATTTTTCCAAAGTCTATATCAGAAATATGTGTACAAACCGCATCCAAGAAGTGACG
>JAGQZO010000154.1:9471-12849 GCA_020435515.1 Winogradskyella sp.
GTTTCGTAATCCAAATCGTTGGTAGGCTCATCCATAATCAATACATCTGGATTACCAAACAACGCTTGTGCTAACAACACACGCACTTTTTGCTTACCGTCTAAGTCACCCATTAAAGAATAATGTAAATCTTCTTTGATACCTAAGTTAGACAACATTGCAGCTGCATCACTATCAGCATTCCAGCCGTTCATCTCTTCAAACTCTACCTGAAGCTCACCAATTTTCTCAGCATTTTCATCCGTATAGTCTGCATACAAGGCATCAATCTGAGATTTTAGTTTGTATAATGGTTTGTTACCCTTAAGAACAGTCTCTAAAACTGTATCTTCATCATGCTTGTTATGGTTCTGTTCTAACACAGACATGCGCTTTCCAGGTTCTAGATGTACATGCCCAGAGGTTGGATCCATTTTTCCTGATAAAATCTTTAAAAAGGTAGATTTTCCCGCACCATTAGCACCGATAATTCCATAACAATTTCCATTGTTAAAAGTGGTGTTTACTTCATCAAAAAGGATACGTTTTCCAAATTGAACCGAAAGATTAGAAACTGACAACATAGCTTATAATTTTATTCTTTTTACCTCAAACTTCTTAAAGGTGATTTTTGAGAGTGCAAAAGTAGAAAAATTAAGCGATTGAGCGAAATAAATGGTTAGTATAACAAGATTTAACTAGGTATTAACAAGAGTTCAGGCTTTCATCACATATTTTTGTTTGCAAATTATAGTAAAATCCCCATGCTATTTAGATATATTATACTTTCACTATTACTGATATCCATGACTTTTGGATGCAAAGTAAACACCAATAACAATGGTGACTTTGCCTATATTGGTGGTGAAATTGTAAATCCTAAGAACAATAGTATTATTCTATATAATATTGAAGGGAAAGTTGTTGATTCTTTAACATTAGATAGCAATAACAGATTCATCTATAAAATTGAAGATTTACATCCTGGTCTATATTCCTTCACTCATGGTGGTGAATATCAATTGGTTCTTTTAGAGCCTAATGATAGTGTTATGTTCAGACTAAACACTTACGATTTTGATGAATCTTTAGTATTTACAGGTGAAGGAGCTAGAAAAAACAACTATCTTATTGAAACATACTTAGCAAACGAGCAGCAAGCCAACAAGCTAGTTCATCATGCTAAAATGGAACCTGAAGAATTCAACATCTTTGTTGAAGAAAGACGCCAAAAGGAGTTGACTAAGTTTCGTAATTTCTTACAAGATAAAGAAGAGTCTGAATTATTTAAAACGATTATTGAGACCAATATTAACTACAACTCGTATGCTGACAAGGAAATTTATCCTTTTGCTTATTTTGGAAACAACAAACTTATACACATAAAAGATTTACCTGAAAATTTTTATGAGTACAGAAAATCTGTTGACTACAATGCCTCCCATTTGAGCCATTTGTATGCTTACAACCGTTTTTTATTCTCGCATATTGATAATATAGCAGCTCAGAGTTACTATAAAAACAATGACTCTCATAGTGTTTTTGATAGACACTGTATAGACTACAATAAATCTAAATTAGACATAATAGACAGTATCATTTCTGATGAAACTATAAAGAACAACTTACTTAAATACAAAACCAGAGATTATGTAAGTTACAATCATACTGAGGCTGAAGCTGATGAAATGCTAAATTACTACCTACCCAAAAGTACTAATGAAGAAGACAAGGAGAGCGTTAAAGAGTTGGTTTGTTCTCTCAAATTACTTAGACAAGGTAATCCTATACCAAATCTAGAAATTGTGAACTATGACAATACTGAGCATAATTTAAATTCAATAATAAATAAGCCTACTATCATTTACTTTTGGTCTTCTAATTCTAAGATGCAATATAGAAACAGCCATTACAAAGTTAAAAGCTTAAAATATGCCTTCCCACAGGTAGAATTTGTATCAATTAATCTTAACTCTGATGACGATAAATCATGGAAAAGCATTATTAACAACTATGATTTTCCAACTAAGAATGAATACAAATTTAAATATCCCGCAAAAGCCAGAAAAGTACTGGCGGTCAACTACCTTAACAAAGCCATTATAGTTAACGAAAATGGAATGATATTACACCCTAATGTTAATATCTTTAAATCTGATTTTACGGAAATGTTAGGTGGTATGCTACAAAAAAGACACCTCATTGCTAAGCAATAAGGTGCATTAAATATATTGTTTTAAGGTTTACTTTTAATTCCCTTTTTTATAATCTGCTAAGAATTTTTCTAAACCTATGTCAGTTAATGGATGGTTTAATAATCCTGTGATTGAACTTAGAGGCCCTGTCATAACATCTGCACCTAATTTAGCACAATCTATAACATGCATAGTATGGCGAACAGATGCAGCTAAGATCTGAGTATCAAATTCATAATTATCATAAATATGTCTAATCTCAGAAATAAGATTTAATCCATCTGTAGAAATATCATCTAAACGACCAATAAACGGTGACACATATGTAGCACCAGCTTTGGCTGCTAATAAAGCTTGACCTGGCGAGAACACTAAAGTTACATTGGTTTTAATCCCTCTGTCTGAAAAATACTTACAGGCTTTTACTCCATCCTTTATCATTGGAAGCTTAATAACAATCTGATCGTGTAACTCAGCTAAGGCCTCACCTTCTCTAACCATACCGTCAAAGTCTGTAGAAATAACCTCGGCAGAAACATCTCCATCTACAATATTACAGATGTCTACATAATGCTTCATAATGTTATCTACTCCAGTAATTCCCTCTTTTGCCATTAGGGACGGATTAGTTGTAACACCATCTAAAATACCCATGTCTTGGGCTTCTTTAATCTGGTTTAAATTGGCCGTGTCAATAAAAAATTTCATCTAAAATTAATTTGATTTGTTGTGTTTTTAGTTGGCGCGAATTTACAACTAATAAGGATGAAGACTCCAATGAATTCAATAAAATATATTAACAAATTACTAAGAAGAGTATTGTAATCTATTCTATGATAAGTGTATAGGTTTTTGATGTTCCATAATTACATAACACATCAGGATTATCATCAAAATCATTTCTAAAAGGACCTTCTACTTCAAGATAAATTGTAATTTCAAAAATACCTGATTCTTCTGGCGTTCCCTCAAGACTTATAGTTCTATAATTTACAAAGTAATCCATTCCTAAAGGTAAGCCCACAACATCAAAATAATAATCGTAATCATTATCTCTTGGTTCGTTATTAATTTCTGCACTTAGGTCAACATAATAATAACTTTCTGTTGAGCCAATAGGAAACTGTTTATTTGGTAACTCAGGCTCTTTCGGAAATATACATAGATTATCATCGCAACTGAAAACCGAAACAAAAAATAGAAG
>JAGQZO010000155.1 GCA_020435515.1 Winogradskyella sp.
ATGGGTTTTGATTTTTTGTGGGTTTAAATTCATTCTACCTCACCCTTACTTTTGATTTTCTTTCCTATGATATAACTTATCATACCAATCAAGCCTCCAACGATTACAGAAATCCAATCTATTCCACTATTAGGCTCTTTCATAACTATAATGTAAGTTACATAAGCAGCGGGAGGAAAAGCAATGATAAAGTTTCCTAATAACTTATTATCCATAATTTAACTATACATACCACGTAACTTAGACAACTTAGCTTTCCAAGTTTCTAATTCCTTTTTGTGCTTAGCAATATTTTTGTGTACGTCTTGTACCAATGGGTTATCAGAATCTACATTGGTAAAAAACTGTAAGTTATTTTCAAGCTGAGTGATTTCAGATTTTACTTCGTCAATTTTCTTACGGATAAAGTTGTGTTCGTTATCTAGTAGCCTGGTGTCATCATTGTTGTTGGCTAAATTTTCAAGCTTGCTTTCAAATTTCACCATTTCTAACTTAGATTTTTCCATTTTAAGCTTATCAAACGCTTCGTCTATCGCTTTATAAAATTTGCCATCGATATAGCGTTTATTTTGCGGCACATAACCAATTTCTTTCCACTCGGCAATTCTATTTTTTAATGTTTCCACATCTGCTTTATTATCGCCTGTAAACTCCATGGATTTTAAGTCATCAAGTAGTTTTACTTTCTTATCAAAGGCATCGTACAAGTGTTGATTTTCAGCTTTACGTTGCTCATGCATTCTGTCAAAATAGTGATTACAAGCGTTTTTAAATTGCTTCCAAATTTTGTCACTATCACGTCTTGGTACATGCCCAATTTTCTTCCAATCGTTTTGAATTTTCTTCATCAGAGGTGTAACAACAGCAAAGTCATCACTATCCTTGTTTTCTTCAGCAATTTTAATAAGCTCCTTCTTCTTTTGAAGATTATCGTACTGGTCTTTCTTTAAATCTTTATAGAATTTATTTTTTCCACGATTAAAGGTTCTAACAGTATCTTTAAACTTTGCCCAAGTTGACTCGTTTGCCTTTAATGGCACTTTTCCAGCATTGAAAAATGCTTCGCGCAGTGCTTCTACTTCTTTTATTTTCTTTTGCCAAGCACTATGAGAATTGGCTTTGTCGTCAGCAACAGCCTGTATTTTTGATATGATGTCTTCTTTCTTTTCAAGATTTTTTTCAAAAGCCTTATCTAAATCAGCATAGTAAGCTTGGCGCTTATCATGAATGGTTTTTGTGGCATTGCTAAAGCGCTCCCAGATTTCTTCCCTATGCTCTTTTGCTACAGGACCAAGTTCTTCTTTCCAAAGTTTGTGCAGTACTTGTAGTTCTCTAAAGGCACGGTTTACGTTGTCATCCTTTGCAAGTTCTTCGGCGCGCTCTATAATCTTTAATTTCTGATCATAGTTATGCTTAAAGTCCATATCTCGCAAATCATTATTGAGATGCAAGAAGTCGTAGAAACGCTCTACATGGTGGTGATAGGTATTCCAAGCATTATTATACTTATCTCTTGGGATTGGTCCAGCATTACGCCATTTTTCTTGAAGTTCTTTAAAGGTCTTATAAGTCGTACTCATATTCTCTTCTACAGAAAGGAGACCTTTAATTTCTTCAATAATAGCTAATCTATTTTCGAGATTTTGCTTAAGATTATGCTCACGCTCTTTGTAATAAGCGCTTATAGACTGCTTATAATCTTTATATAGTTGGTTGAATAACTTTTTGGTATCGTTGGTGTAGTAGAAGTCTATTTCATTGCCACCATCGTTTAAAAATTCTTCTTTTTTTTCCTCTAGAAGTTCGCTGAACTTTTCATTAAATTCAGCTTTTATTTCGTTGACTTGCTTAGAGATTGTTTGAATCTTATGATGCTTTAAAAGTCTATTAAGCTCTTCGGCCAAAGCTTGCATAGACATGGCATGGTAGTCTTTTTCCTCTACTTCATGGCGCTCAGAATTGGATTCATCCTCAGCATCCTCAGCATTTGAAGCTTCTATCTCTGCATGTGCTTCAGAATCTGCTTTTACCTTATTGTCTGAATCTTCAGTGTTCTCAGCTTCGTTTTTGGCATCAGTAAGCTCTTCAACTTGAGGAGTTGGTTCTTCTTGTGGAGTAGCTTCTTTTAATTCTACTTCTTTTTTTCCATCTGCATCTTGCAGGTTATCATTCTCAGACATAAGTCAAAATATATTTATTAGGAGGTTAAAGATACTAACAACTCCTTGAATTACAAAGGAAATAAAGGGTTGAAGTTTGTTTGTTGAATTCTAGGAATGTTTTGCAGTTAAGTATTAGATGGTTTAAACGTTGAATTGTTTAAACGTTTATTTGTTGATGGGTGTAACTGTTTATTTGTTAATTGTTGAAAGGTTTACTGATTAGTTTGTATATAAGTTCTTTTGATTGTTAGCTCCAATAATGACTAATGACTAATCATTCCAAATCTCCCAGGATTTTTCTGCTTGTAGTTTTAGCATTTCTAAGCCGTTAATAGTTGTAGCTCCTTTTAACTTGCCAGAATTAAGGAACTTAGTTTCTTCAGGATTATAGATAAGGTCGTACAAAATATGCTGGTCTGTTAGGGCTTCGTAAGGAATATTAGGACAGTCATTTACATGGGGAAACGTACCAATTGGTGTGCAGTTTATGATGACTTGAAATGAACTAATGATTTCTTCAGTCAATTCAGAATAGGTATAAGTAATAACTTTTTTTTTGGTGCGTGACACATAACGATATTCAATATTTAGTTTATTTAAAGCATAAGCTATAGCTTTTGAAGCTCCACCTGTGCCTAGAATTAAAGCGCGTTTATGGTGTTTTTTTAAATGTGGCTTTAATGAGTTTTTAAAACCGTAGTAGTCGGTGTTAAAACCAATTAACTTGCCCTTTTTTACTTTTATGGTGTTTACTGCTCCAATTTTTTTGGCACGCTTATTCAATTTATCCAACAGAGGGATAACCTCCTCTTTATAAGGTATGGTAACGTTAAGACCTTTTATGTTGGCTGTGTTTTTGATTATTGAATTAAGTTCTTCAATAGATTCCAAATCAAAATTAACATAAGAATACGGTAGGCCTTCGTTTTTAAATTTATCTGAAAAATACCCTCTTGAAAATGAATAGGAAATGTTTCTTCCTACCAACCCAAATTTAAACTTTGATTTGCCTTGTGCGTTGTCCATACCATTCTAATCCTAAAACAATGAGGATTCCAAAGCCAATATAAGCAATTGCAATGTAAGTTTCGGTTGTAGCTTCAGGGAAAAAACGCTCATAATTTGCAATGACTTGTTTGCCAGTGGAGTCTAAAATATAGCTGCCATCAGTATTAGTTTTGTAGATGGTTTCCTTCCAAGGCCAAACCACACCCAAAGACCCAATTATGAAGCCAACTATGGTTGCAAGGGTAATATTTTTGTAATGATGTAGTATATAGTTGAGTACATGAGAAAACGTTACCAAACCTGTTACAGAACCCAAAGTAAAGACACCAAGCACTTTAAGCATTCTTATCCTAGCTTCGTTTTTTATGAATTCAAAATTACCAGTAAATATATCTGAAATTGTATCGTATAGTGCATTGACAGAATCTACTAAAAGTAGAACATAATTTCCGAGTAAAATCAAAATAAACGAACCCGAAAAACCGGGAAGCGTCATGCCAGAGACACTAATGATTCCACAGAAAAATACAAACCATAGATTATCATTCTCTTTTGCAGGATCTAAAAAACTAATGCTTACGCCAATAACCGCTCCTAAGATTAATGCTATAACGGTTTTGCTATTCCAAGCCTTAAAGTCTTTACTAATGTAATAGATAGAACCCAATATCATTCCAAAAAAGGTGCTCCAAACATAAAGTTCGTAGTTAACGATAAGGTAATCTAAAATTTTAGAAACACTAAAGTAACTGACAATCATTCCAAAGAATAAAAGCCCTAAGAACTTACCGTTGATATATTGATAAAAGCTTTTAAAACGACCATTAAAAAATAGTTTAAAGGCAGTTTTATTAACACGTTGAAGCGAGTAGATAAATTCTTCGTAAAATCCTGCTACAAAAGCAACCACACCACCAGAAAC
>JAGQZO010000156.1 GCA_020435515.1 Winogradskyella sp.
ATTTTCATGAAGATCATCATCAACCTAGATACCAACACATCTTTGAAAGAAATGATATTTTCTTTGTAATCTTTGCCATGCCAAGCATTCTTTTATTCTATTTAGGTGTTCAAGATGGGTTAAATTATCTTTTTTTCATAGGATTAGGTATTATGTTCTATGGAATAGCTTACTTTTTTGTACATGATATTGTTATTCATCAGAGATTTAAGTGGTTAACTAAAACAAAAAACAGATATCTTATTGGTTTAAGAAAGGCACATAAAGTACACCATAAACATTTAGGCAAAGAAGATGGTGAAAATTTTGGGATGTTGATAGTTCCTTTTAAATACTTTAAATAATTTATTCAGAAAGTAGTTGGTCTAGTTGGCTACGAACATTATCACTGTTCCAATCTACAGCTCCAGTTTCGTCCACTACAATTTCATTGTATTTATTTATAATAAATGTTCGAGGTATCGATCTAGTCATTAACTCTTTTGGTATTTCAGTTACTGAGTTATAAACATCGAACGTGTAGTTTCTTTTTGATTTAAAATTATTGATAATTTTAAAACCATCATCAGTAATGAAGAGGAATTTCACTTTGTCACCATAATCATTATATAATTCTTGAAGGCTTGGCATTTCTGCAATACAAGGCGGACACCATGTTGCCCAAAAGTTAATAAGCACCACTTCCCCTTGGGTAGATTCAAAATTTAAGATTGCACCATTATCTGACCGCAACTGCCAATCGGTATTAACTATTTTAACCCTTTCAGAATCATCAATTAAAGTGGATTGATTTATATAACTTAAACCTTTATGCAGCCAAATCTGTATGGGCTGTCTTGTATGTGGAATTATCAGTAGCAAGATTATCATTAAAAAGATAATATTGCTTTTGTTGAGTTTAGCCTTCATTAATTACAAAGTTAAGCCGAAGTACTGAATATTCTAATTTGCCGTCTATTAAAATCAATAACATCTGCCTCTTTAAGCTCATTCATTAAAATATTTAATGTTGGTCTAGAAACACCAATTAAAGATGCAATATCCTTTTGGGTGTAAGGGTGGTTAATAACATGGTCACCCTTTTCTTGGCAATAATAACCATAATCTGAACAAAGTTCTTCCAAAAATTCCATTAAACGTGTTTTAGAATCCTTAAAAAGTAACAATTGAAGCCTTCTTTCTAATTTTTTGAACTTAAACCCTATAAACTTATAAACTCTAAAACTAAATGTTTGGTTATCTCTCATGAGTTCATGCATAGTATCCACACCAACTGGGCAAATAGATGTTTGGTTGTCTAATGACTGTGCAAATTCTTCACGTCTTCTCTCACCCAAAATTGCCTTTTCCCCAAATAATTCACCCTTTGTCAAAATGGCTTTTACTACCTCCTCCCCATTTTCTGTATAATATCCAATTTTAACTTTACCGTTTTCTATCAGATAAACCTTATTTGAAGAGTCATCTTGAAAATAGATGTAATCTTGTTTTTTATATTTATCAAAGGTGTGACATGCTTTATATTCTTTGAATTTATGAGGACAAAGAAGTTTAAATAGATTAACATCTTCAAAAAACCAGAGCGCTTTCATTGTAGAAGTATTATGATTGAGTTGCAGAATAGGTCGATAAATTTTATAATACCTTTCAATAAAAAACAAAAAAACTCTCAGCTATATAAACTGAGAGTTAAGTTATATCAAATAAAATTTGAATTTATTTAGCGTTTTGCTTCTTAATTAAATTAAGTGCAGACCCTTCTTTGTACCATTCAATTTGGGCATCATTGTAGGTATGGTTTAAAGCAATAACATCTTTAGAACCATCTGAATGCACTACCTCAACGTGTAGTTGTTTATCTGGTGCAAACTCATTTAAATCTAAGAAGTTGAAGGTATCATCTTCTTGAATTAAATCGTAATCTGCTTCGTTAGCAAACGTTAGACCTAACATACCTTGCTTCTTAAGGTTTGTTTCGTGGATACGAGCAAAAGATTTTACAATTACAGCAGCAACACCTAAATGTCTTGGTTGCATAGCTGCATGTTCTCTAGAAGATCCTTCACCATAATTATGATCACCAACAACAACAGACCAAATACCGTTTTTCTTATACACTCTCTGCGTATCTGGCACACCACCATACTCACCCGTCAATTGATTCTTAACAAAGTTTGTTTTTTGATTAAACGCGTTTACTGCGCCAATTAAGGTGTTATTAGCAATATTATCTAAATGACCCCTGAAACGTAACCAAGGACCAGCCATAGAGATATGGTCTGTTGTACATTTGCCAAATGCCTTAATCAATAATTTTGCGCCTTTTATAGTATCACCAATAGGCTCAAAAGGAGTTAATAACTGTAGTCTTTCTGAATCTGGTTTTACAGTAACTTCTACTCCACTTCCATCAGCAACTGGCTCTAAATAACCATTTTCCTTTACGTCAAAACCTTTAGGTGGTAATTCCCATCCTGTTGGTTCATCTAACATTACTTCTTCACCATTCTCGTTGATTAAAGTATCGGTCATTGGATTAAAGTCTAATCTACCAGCAATTGCTATAGCAGCAGTAATTTCTGGTGAAGCAACAAAGGCATGTGTATTAGGATTACCATCAGCACGTTTAGCAAAGTTTCTGTTAAACGAATGAACTATACTATTTTTTGGTGCATTTTTAGGGTCACTATATCTTGCCCATTGCCCTATACAAGGACCACAAGCATTGGTAAATATCTTAGCATCTAATTTTTCAAAAACTTGAAGAATACCATCTCGCTCTGCAGTATATCGTACTTGTTCAGAACCTGGGTTAATACCAAACTCTGCTTTAGTCTTTAAACCTTTATCCAATGCCTGCTGTGCAATAGAGGATGCTCTAGATAAATCTTCATAAGATGAGTTGGTACAAGATCCTATAAGTCCCCATTCTACTTGCATCGGCCAGTCATTAGCCTTAGCCTTTTCAGTCATCTCCTTACCAACTGTTGTAGATAAATCTGGTGTAAAAGGACCATTTAATAATGGGCTTAATTCTGAAAGATTAATATCAATAACTTGATCGAAATACTGCTCTGGGTTTGCATAAACTTCAGCATCCGCAGTAAGATATTCTCTAATTTTGTTAGCTTCATCAGCCACATCTGATCTATCTGTAGCACGTAAATAGCGCTCCATTGAATCGTCATATCCAAAAGTAGATGTTGTAGCACCTATCTCAGCACCCATGTTACAAATAGTTCCTTTACCTGTACAAGACATAGATAAAGCGCCAGGCCCAAAATACTCAACAATAGCACCTGTACCACCTTTTACGGTTAAGATTTCAGCCACTTTTAAAATGACGTCTTTTGGCGCTGTCCACCCAGATAATTTACCTGTTAATCTTACTCCGATTAATTTTGGGAATTTAAGTTCCCAGGCCATACCTGCCATAACATCTACAGCATCTGCACCACCAACGCCAATAGCTACCATACCTAGACCACCAGCATTAACCGTGTGCGAATCTGTACCAATCATCATACCTCCCGGAAACGCATAATTTTCTAATACGACTTGGTGGATAATACCTGCTCCTGGTTTCCAGAATCCTATTCCATATTTATTCGATACCGATT
>JAGQZO010000157.1 GCA_020435515.1 Winogradskyella sp.
AAGCACGATTTTTAGAGAAACTAGAAAAAGAACTGCCAGTAGAGAAAAAATCGAACGGATTTAGTTTCTTAAACATTGCGGCTAGTGTAGTCGTGTTACTAGGATTGAGCTTTGGTGCCTACCAGTTTTTTAAAGGATCTCCCGTAAAACCTGTTGAGGTTGCAAATACAGACTTAAAAACCTTAGGTGATGTATCACCAGACTTAAAAAAGGTAGAAGATTATTATTTGGCGAGTATCAATTTAGAACTGTCTAAAGTAGAACTCACCCCTCAAAATAAAGAGCTGTTTGACGGCTACGTGCTGAGACTTCAGGAATTAAACAACGAATACGACAAACTTCTTGAAGAACTTAATGAAAATGGGCCAAACTCTGTAACCTTAGATGCGCTTATAGAAAACTTAAAGTTGAGGTTAAACCTTGTAATGCGTCTTAAAGACAAGTTAGAAGAGTTTAATGATGACGCCTTTGAACAGGAAATAACATAATCAAATTTCATAAATCAAAAAACGAACAGTAAAATCAAAAAAAATCATGAACACAATTAGAATTTTAGTGTTGTGCTTGTTAACCACTTTTGGTTACGCACAAAAAAAGTTAAGCAAAATATCGCAGTCTATTAAAGTAGATAAAGATGTTGTGATAGACTTAAATACAAGTTATGCCGAAATTGAAATCGATACTTGGAATAAGGATATCGTAGAAATTGAAGCTTATTTAGAAAGTGATAAACTCTCAAAAGAAGAATTAGAGAAAGCTCTTGAAGCATGGAATCTAAAAGTAGATGGCTCTAATAGTAAAGTGGTGATTTCCTCACATGGAGGACGTGCAATAGCTTTATTGGGAGAGGGTGATTATTCAGCTATATTAAAAGATTTAGAATTTGAGCTAGCAGATTTACCCGAAATTCCAGAGGTGATCGTATTACCTGAAATTCCAGAAATCGCAGCTTTTCCAGAGGTGCCAGAATTACCTGAGATGCCAGAGTTTCCTGAGCTTCCAGAATTACCAGAAGGCATAAAAACTATTAAGTTCGATTATGACAGATACCAAGCGGAAGGAGAGAAATACCTTAACGAATGGAGCAAACGTTACGAAAAAGAAGGAGGTAAAGAGCTTCAGAAACGTATGGAAGCATGGGCTAAGAAATTTTCAGAGTCTGGCTACCAAGAAAAAATGGCAAAATGGGGAGAAGAATACGGTAAACGTTTTGAAGGAAAATGGGCCAAAGATATTGAGAAATGGGGAGAAGAGTTTGGTGAGAAATATGCTAAAGAAATGGAAAAATGGGGCGAGGAATATGGTGAAAAATTTGGAAAAGAATGGGCTGAAAAAATGGAAGCCTGGGGTGAACGCTTGGGACGTCAAATGGAAAGACAAGCTGAGTTAATAGAAAGACAAGCAGAACGTAAAGAGCGCCAAGTAGAGCGTGCTGAAGAGTTGGAACTTAGAAGAAAAGAAATGCATGAGCGTAAAGCCGCAACAGGATATGCTAGAAAACTAGAATTTGGTAATGACAGTAAAGTGCGCAAGGTTATTAAGATTAAGATTCCTAAAAAAGCGAAATTAAAAACCAATATAAGACACGGTGAGTTAAAGATATCTTCGGTTATCCATAACTTACAAGGAGATATATCTCATGCCTTTTTGGTAGCAGATAATATTGATGGAGGCAACACCTCCATCAATGTATCGTATTCGCCTGTAATTATTAACTCATGGAATTTGGGTACTTTAAACCTAAACTATGTGGATAAGGCCCAGATTAAAAATGTGAAGAATTTGGTGCTAAACGCAAAGTCTTCTAATATCAATATTGAAACGTTATCTGATACAGGTATCATAGATGGAAGTTTTGGTGACCTTACGATTTCTAATCTTGCTGAGACATTCAAGAACCTTAACTTGGTCCTAGAGAATTCAGATGCTTTAGTTAACCTACCTCAAAATGTTGACTATAACATGTACTTTAAAGGGAGTCGTTCTAAGTTCAACAATAAAGCAACAACTCAAAAGACCATTAGAAATTATCCTGATGGTCAAAGCTCAGACAGAAGCATCGTCGTTAATGCTAAGTTTAGTAATGTTATAATGAATTAACCCTTTAGGTATAATATTATTTAAAGGGTATATTCAATTTTCTTCCTGTTTTCCATTAAAATAGATTCTTATTTTTGTGGAAATTTTGTTTTTTATGGCCTTATCTTCTTTTGAAGAACTTCTTAAATCACTTCAAGCCCATCCTTTAATTCATCCTAGTGTTTCAAAGAACACTTATGTACCACTAGACTTATCCATACATAACAAAGAATTAGAGCATGTTGACGTATCATCTTCCAAAGCTTTAGAATCTTATATATGGAATCATTTAAAAACAAATAATGCCAAAGTGGCTTTTGGTGGCTATCTAGAGCATCGGGCTATATATAATAGAAGCGATTATTTTAAAATGAGTCAGACTGAGCGCAGTCGAAGTCCAAAAGAAGAACGCAATATTCACTTAGGATTAGACCTTTGGATAGAGGCTGGTACAGCGATTTATGCCCCTTTAGATGGAAAAATTCACAGCTTTAAAAACAACACTAATTATGGGGATTATGGACCAACCATAATTTTGGAGCATTGTATTGAAAACGAAACGTTTTTTACGTTATACGGTCATTTAAGTTTAGAGTCTATCGGTAATTTAAAAGTTGGAGTAGAAGTGGAGCAAGGACAACAAATAGCTACTTTAGGTACTGCTGAGGTTAATGGTGACTATGCTCCGCATTTACATTTTCAGATTATAAAGGATATTCAAAATTACAAAGGAGATTATCCTGGTGTTAGTAATCAACTCAATATGGAATTTTACAAATCGAATTGTCCAGATCCAAATCTACTTTTAAAGATTTAGTTATTTTTTGTTTTTCTCAGTGGCTTTAAAAATCCATTCAACAACAAAACAGAGTGCTATTATTCCAATAGATATCAAAACTCCAGTAAGATTAGATTTGTATTGTTGATGAATAAGAATTACCAGAGCAACTAGGCATAGTACGAATCCTGAAAGTGGTATAATTTTTCTACTTTTTGTGTCCTTTGAGCATTTATAGCCAACCAAATTTACAATGCCAAAAATTAAAATGAAGCCCACGCTACCAGCTGTTGAGATACTTTCTAAATCTAAAATGTTAACCAAAACAAGTGTTGCAATAGCGGTAATTAATAACCCAATAGGCTTATTCCAAAGCCTTGATAAAAAGTGATTTGGTAATTCATCATCTTCGGCAATTTCGAAATTTACTCGACTCCCACCATATAAAGAAGCGTTTATGGCTGAAAATGTAGAAATCAATGCTGCAATGGTAATAATGGTAAAACCAATTTGCCCTAACATAGGTTTGGCAGCTTCGGCTAAAACATAATCTTCAGCTTCGGCAATTTTATCGAAAGCGAGTGATCCTACGGTTACAATTGCAATAATGATATAGAGTATAATGACAAAAATCACTGAATAAAAGTAAGCTCGAGGAATATTTTTTTCAGGGTTTATGATGTCAGGTGCAGCATTGGCAATTAACTCGAAACCTTCATAAGCTACAAAAATTACCATTCCGGCAGCAAAGAGCTGTAATGGGTTTTCCCAATTAGAAATTGCAAGTTGCGATAAATTTTCATTTCCAATCAATCCATAAGCTCCAATATCTATGAAGCTTATCAATATTACCAATTTGATGATAACAGCATACGATTCAATTTTACCTACAACAGCTATGCTGTAATAGTTTATAGCAGTAGCAAGTATGATTATTGCACTAGCATAAATATGAAAATCTACCGTTTTATCTGAAGTAACTTCTAATAAATTAGGTGCGTAAGATCCAAAGGCAGATGCGTATAAGGAAAGCATTATAATGTAACTAATCCATAGCAAATTGTTAATGGCACCACTAAATACTGAAATGCCAAAACCTTGATTGATAAACTTAACTGTTCCGCCTCTATCAGGATATTTTTTTGAAAGCTTCACATAACTGTAAGATGTAATTAATGCCAAAGCACCAGCAAACAAGAAGGCTATTGGAGTACCTCCTTTGGCAATGGATACAGCCAAACCGAGAACAGCAAAAATACCACCTCCAACCATACCACCTATTCCTATAGATATGGCTTCTTTTAAATTTATTTTATCAGACATAAAAATTTAAAATTTTTCAAAATCATCAATTGCAAAAGCCTTTTGGTATTGGTCTTCACCAATAGTTCCGTTTTCAGAGGAATCATAATCCATAGTTATTTTCCAAACACCATCACTCTTTTTTAAGAGTACGTGAAACTGACCATAATAAGCCTGCTCATTGTCCGTGCCTTTATTTCTAACCAATTTATAAATACCTCTTTCGCTTGCAGTACTGCCATTGTTTATGCGTTCAAAAAAACGGAGTGAAATAGAGCTTGTATGCCCAGCTGTTTTATCACGTTCAAAACCAATTTTATAATTATTTATGTAAGTGTCGTAATCTAAAATCCTCTTTCCACCAGAAACTCTTACCAAATCCTGAGAATGAATTTCAGCCATTAAAGTATAATCAAGGGTTTCAAAAGCTTTGTAGAACTTTTCCCAAGTGGTATTGATGTCTTCTAGGTTTGCTTTGGTTTGAGAAAAACTAAAAATCGTGGTAGTGCAAAAGAAGAGCGTAACAATAAACGTTTTCATTTGGTTATATCTTAGTTAGTGGACTTAAGGTAGTGAAAAATAAAATGTCTTTTGAAAAAACTAAGGACAGATATATCTATCTAACATTTACTTTCTTTGGTGAAAAGATAAACTGCATTCCCATTTTAAGCAACAAAAACGGTAGAATAATTAGCACTGAAGTCCATAAGTTATCTGGTGAAAATGTCTCTGGAAATGGTTTTACAATAAAAAACATGATAACGCCACCAAGAATGATTGAAATGTGTAGTACCACCATATTAGAAGTGAAATGACCAATACTTGCTGTTATTGCTTCTTTATTGAGATTAATGTAAATATGTTCTATTATTACGAACAGCAAATTGATATTGAAGAACCAATTTTTAAAAAACAGGATTTCCATATTGGTTAGTGTAATTTCAGAATGATCCCAATTGGCAACTATTCCAAAAAAAACAATAATGAATACCAAATAAATAAACATCATAAACAGTGAGCCAAACATAAAATTAGAGCCTATCTGATTTTCTCTACTTCCTTTGTTATGTCTGTAAAAAAGACTTCTAACAATAATCCTGATAAACTCGTTCCACCAAAAAAAATAAATCACATAGAACACTGTCGTCTGTCCATAGCCAATAGATAAAGCAGTGAGCAATGTAAAAATCAAAAAATCCCATTCCCTAAGATGGTTTTTGGGCTGTTCTATAATGTTGGTTAGTTTGGACATAGCTTTTAGGTAAATTATGAAGTAAAACTACAATTGCCAGAACTATTTTGGAATACGCAGTTTTGCGTATTTATGTCAAAAATAAATCCCGATGACTAACATCAGGATTAATAATTTATTTTTTTTGTGCCATTAATTAGGCATATAATAATTACCATCGTAACTACCAGAGATCACTTGTCCATCGTATCTAGTGAAGGTAAAGGTAAATACAATATTAAATTGTGTAAAGTTAGTTACCGTTACTGTGCCAGACTGTGCATACACATCTGATTGCGAATCGTCATCCGAAAGTAAAACAGTACCAGGTGTAAATTCACTATTTGTAATACTACTATCGATTGAGACATCATAGCTATCAATCTGATTATAAGTCGTATTCTGAATGGTGGTACCAACAATTTTAAAGTTAACATAGCTAATATCGCTCAAATCGTTATTGCTTGTAATTTCAGCACTGGTTTTATTAAAAAGACTAATGCTAATGTCGCTTGGGTCATTATTTGCGGTGTTTTCATCTACAATTATTACCGACATTAAATCATAGGTATTTCCGTTAAAAGTAAACTCATTATTAGTTTCATCTGGAATTGAGCTTGTATCGTCCGAAGAACACGATACTAATGCTATACTTAGCATTAACGCTAGTATACGTAATAGATTTGGGTTCATAATAAATTAATTATAAGTAGGTTATATTGTAAATATATAATAAAAATATGAATGATATTCTGGAAGTTCTATTTAATGAATTCTTGATAGTTCCAATTAGCGTAGTCGAAGTAACAATTTGTTTTACTATGAAAACAAAAAATCCTGATGGTTTGCATCAGGATTTTTTAGATTCTATTTGTGAGATTTAGATTAGCTACGCTGAATCTTAGATTTCCTGCCTTCACTTCTACAAGCTCAGTGTGACCACGCAGGAATGGTTTTAATCATTAACCAAAACCCATTCTCCTTTATCGATTAATGGAATGGCTTGTTTGTATTTTACTTCTTTGCTTTCACCACTCATCACGTGTTTAATGGTAACTTTGTCGTTCCGACCAATTTTTGGTTGCTCTCTAACAATAGTTTCTACTACTTGTTGCTGTTGGCGAGACGCTCCTTGTCCAGCAGCTCTACTTTGTGCAGCACGCTCATCCATATTAGGGATTTCCTCTTTTTGCGTTTCAAGTTGTTCTTGCTTACGCTTTTTAGCTTCTTGAATGGTATTGGCTGTTTCCTGAGGAATTTCACCTTTAAACAAAAATGAAATCACATCCTTATTCACTTGGTCTATCATCGCTTTGAATAACTCAAAGGCTTCAAACTTATAAATCAATAATGGATCTTTTTGCTCGTGTACCGCTAACTGTACAGACTGCTTTAACTCGTCCATTTTACGTAAATGCGTTTTCCAAGCATCATCTACAATGGCAAGGGTAATGTTCTTTTCAAAATCATTGATTAACTGCTTACCTTTTGTTTCGTAGGCTTTTTCTAAGTCTGTTACTACTTGTAAATTCTTAACGCCATCTGTAAAAGGCACAACGATACGCTTAAATCTATCACGTTGTGTGTTGTACACATTTTCAATAACAGGATATGCCAAGTCGGCCGCACGTTGCATTTTTTCGCGATAGTGCTTAAAGGCTTCCTTATATATTAATCCTGCAATTTCCTGCTCACCCATTTTAGCAAAATCTGCTTCAGAAATTGGTGATGCCATTGAGAAATAACGAATCAATTCAAACTCAAAGTTTTTGAAATCATTAGCCGCTTTGTTGCTCATTGCAATGCCTTCCGACGTATCAAAAATCATGTTTGCTAAATCTACACGCAGACGTTCACCATGTAAGGCATGACGACGACGTTTATAAACCACTTCACGCTGAGCGTTCATCACGTCATCATATTCTAACAAACGCTTACGAACACCAAAGTTGTTTTCTTCAACTTTTTTCTGAGCACGCTCAATAGACTTAGAAATCATAGAATGCTGAATGACTTCACCTTCTTTAAGTCCCATACGGTCCATCATTTTGGCAATTCGCTCAGAACCGAATAAACGCATTAAGTTATCTTCTAGAGAGACATAGAACTGCGAACTTCCTGGATCTCCTTGACGACCAGCTCTACCACGTAACTGTCTATCTACACGTCGCGAATCGTGACGCTCTGTGCCAACAATGGCCAAACCACCAGCTGCTTTTACTTCTTCACTCAATTTAATATCGGTACCACGACCAGCCATGTTAGTAGCAATGGTTACCTGACCAGCATTACCTGCTTCGGCAACAATCTCTGCCTCACGTTTGTGCTGCTTGGCGTTAAGTACATTATGAGGAATCTTACGAATGCTCAACATTTTTCCTAAAAGCTC
>JAGQZO010000158.1:0-177 GCA_020435515.1 Winogradskyella sp.
CCTAGCCCTTTCCAAAGGAAAGGGAACTTGTTTTAATTATTAATTTTAATATTTTGAGTTATGCCGATATAAGAAATCATTGCTCAATATATTGACTTACCTTTTTTAATTATTATTTGTTATGAGATTCCTGCCTTAGCAGGAATTTTATTCCCAATCCTTTTGAGTTCGATATAC
>JAGQZO010000158.1:305-4455 GCA_020435515.1 Winogradskyella sp.
TCTATATGATTAATGCTTGTTTCAATGGAAACTGCATATTTTCCATGTGTATTGGCTGTGAATCCAAAAGCTGTATCTGCTAAAGCATAACTAATACCACCATGAGCTTTACCCATACTATTTAGCATCTGCTTTTTAACGGTCATTCCCAGTCTGCAACGACCAATCTCACATTCTAAGATTTCAATACCCAACCATTGACTAAAGGGATCGAGTGACAGCATTTTATGTGGAATTTGTTCTCCTTGCATTAAAAGAATGTTTTGTTTTCTCGTTTCATTTTACGCAACAACGGACTGCATCTATAACGATCTTCGTGATAGTCATTATAAAGCCCATCTAACATGTCTACACACCAATTGATTCCTTTTTCGTCCGCCCAAGCCAACAAACCTTTAGGGTAATTAACACCTTTGGTCATGGCATTATCTATATCTTCTGCAGAAGCAATGTTTAAAAACAAAGCATCGGCTGCTTCATTGATAAGCATTACCAAAACACGATTGAAAATGGTTTGTGCCAATTTTTGATTAGATCCTGAATCAAGTTCAGGATGACAATTATTTATGATTTTCCCGTTTTGGTCGTAATCATAATAGCCTTTTCCTGATTTTCGTCCTAGATAGCCTGCTTCACTTAAACGCTTTTGTGTGAAACTTGGCTTGTATCTTGGATCGAAATAAAAGGCAGTAAATACGGTTTCTGTTACGGTGTAATTGACATCGTTACCTATAAAATCCATTAATTCAAAAGGTCCCATTCTAAAACCTCCTAATGTTTTTAAACTATGATCAATAGTTTCAAAATCGGCAATACCTTCTTCGTAAATTCTTAAAGCTTCACCGTAAAATGGTCGCGCCACACGGTTAACGATAAACCCTGGCGTATCCTTGGCGACTGCTACTGTTTTTTTCCAATTTTTGATGGTTTCAACCGATTTATCCAACACAGTTTTTGACGTTTGCACTGCTGGAATGACCTCAACCAATTTCATTAATGGTGCTGGGTTGAAAAAATGAATTCCAATGCAACGTTCTGGCTTTTGTAAGGACGATGCTATGGACGCTATTGATAAACTAGACGTATTTGACGCGATAATACAATCGTTAGAGACATAACTTTCCAATTCTGAAAAGACGTTCTTTTTAATGTCTAGATTTTCAACAATGGCTTCAATAGTAAGGTTAGAATCCGCTAAAGCTTTTAGACTATCGACATACGAGATATTTGATTGAATTTTGGTTTTTTCTTCAGTATCAATTTGACCTTTTTCAATGAGTCTACTTAATATTTTTTCAAGACTCGCTTTAGCTTTATCTAAAGCTGCTTGGTTGGTATCGTATAATTTGACCGTACAACCTGCTGTGGCTGCCACTTGTGCAATGCCACTTCCCATTGTTCCTGATCCGATGATTCCTACATTCATATTTTTATGTTAAAATGGAAGCTTAGTAACATCCACATTTCCTCCAGATAATATAATTCCTATTTTCTTTGATTTAAATTTTTCCTTTTCTCTCAAAACCGCAGCAAAAGGCACAGCACACGAAGGTTCTATGATAATTTTCATACGTTCCCATATTAATTTCATAGCGCTTATAATCTCTTCCTCGTCTACTCTTATGATACGGTCAACATACTTTTGTATAATTGGAAAATTTCGATCTCCCAGATAAGTTCTTAAGCCATCAGCTACCGTATTTGTAGTTGTATTCCTTTCAATTTTACCCGATTGCAAGGACCGATAGGCATCGTCTGCCTCAAAAGGTTCACCACCAATAACTTTACAATCATTACCAAAATAATGTGCTGCTAATGCCGTACCAGCAATAAGTCCACCTCCACCAACTGGCGCTAAAATGATATCTAAATCTGGCCGTTCTTGCAACAGCTCTATAGCTGCCGTACTATTCCCCAAAATGACTTCATCTTGATTTGAAGGATGTAAAAATGTTGCTCCTGTTTCATTTTTTATACGTTCTGCAGTTTCTTCTCTGGCTTCTGCTGTTGATGCACATTCAATAATCTCCCCTTGATACGCTCTTACGGCTTCTTTCTTTACTTGAGGTGCATTTTCAGGCATTACGATATATGCCTTTACATTCAGCCGTCTTGCCGCAAGTGCTACGGCTTGTGCAAAATTACCAGAGGAATGTGTTACCACACCTTTCTCTCTTTCCTCATGAGTTAACGAGGCTATTGCATTTGCTGCTCCACGCATCTTAAAGGCTCCCATTTTTTGGAAGTTTTCGCATTTAAAATAAAGGCTACAACCTGCTATATCATCTAACAATTGTGATGTTAACACAGGCGTTTTGTGAATAAATGGTTTTATTCTTCGGTGGGTTTGTATGAGCGTTGCTTTATCCACTACTTCCCTTTAAAAGTTGGTTTACGCTTTTCTACAAAAGCCGAAACACCCTCTGCATAATCCTCAGTTTGAGCAGCTTCTATCTGCAATTTTGATTCTAATGCTAATTGCTCTTCTAGAGTATTGGTTAAAGATTGATTGAAAGCTTCCTTAATTTTTCCTAAAGCTAATGTTGGCATATTAGCGAGTTTCAAGGCTAGTTTATTTACTTCCTCTTCAAAACTTTCTAAGGGCAAAACTTTGTAAATCATTCCCATTTTTTCGGCTTCCTCTGCAGACACTTTATCTCCTAACATCGCTAAAGCTGATGCTTTTTGAAATCCTATTAATCGTGGTAAAAAGAAAGTTCCTGCACTATCTGGAATCAAGCCAATTAAACTAAATGCTTGTATAAAACTCACTTTTTCGTGTGCAATGACAATATCACAAGCCAAAGCTATATTTGCTCCTGCACCAGCGGCTACACCATTTATGGCTCCAACAATTGGTTTTTTGATATTTCTTATTCTTGTAATGATTGGGTTGTAATGTTCTTCTAGAATTTTCTTGAACCCTGGATTCAATTCCGGACTTGTAACTTCTTTTAGGTCCTGACCTGCACAAAATGCTTTTCCTTTTCCGGTTAGCACTATTGCTCTTACTCCTGGATTGGTTTCGCAATCGTCAAAAACCTGCTGTAGGTTTAACGCCATTTCACGGTTGAAGCTGTTAAAGACTTCTGGTCGGTTTAGTGTGATGTAGGCTATATTGTTTTCAATTTTTAATTCTATTGAATTGCTCATAATAGTTTTATTTTTTTTATTCATTTTTGTCTTGACACAAAAACGAACCAAAAAAGTCAAGTTGAAATGAGGAATTTTTCAATCTTATTCTACAGATTTAAAACCTCAAAATGAAATCTAAATTTCTTCCAAGGCTTCAGAAATTTTTAACGATTTCATTTTTTTATTCTACATTTCAACATTAGGTACTTGCTATCTAATTTTCTAACAGCGAAGCGGTCTAACTTCTTTGTTCTAATTTCTATTTCAAACATTTAAAATAATCAAATGGCTCTTGGCAATCGTTGCACTGAAATTGTGCTTTACAGGCTGTAGAACCAAATTGACTTATCATTTTTGTATTTGTACTTCCGCATTGCGGACACTTTACTAGTTTTTTTCCTTCTAATAGCACGGATTTATCGGCATCAGCATCTAATGGTGCTGCAATACCGTAATCTTCTAGTGCTTTTCTACCTCTTGGTGTTATCCAATCGGTAGTCCAAGCTGGATGTAGAATTAGATCTACTTCTGCTACATAACCTGCTTTTTTCATTGCAAGTTTGATATCATCTCCAATAACATCCATCGCAGGACAACCACTATAGGTTGGTGTGATTTCTATTTTAACAACATTATTTTCTATAACTGCGGAACGAACAACTCCCATATCCATAATAGATAATACTGGGATTTCAGGGTCTGAAACTGACTCTAAAATCTTCACAAGTCTTGGGTCGATATGTTGTTCTGTTGTTGTCATTATTACTTTCCTAAAAACAGGAATTTTCACTAAAATGCTTCTCGATACAACTTGTTCATTCTTCACAAATCACTCGAAGTGACGAATGAGATCCTGAAACAACACTTCGACTGCGCTCAGTGTGACAGTTTAGGATGATATATTGTTTCGAAACAAAATTCAATTTCTCTTTTATTGAGATTCCTGCCTTCGCAGGAATTGGTTACCATTCCATATTTGGATATGTGCGCTGCATATATTGCAACTCAGCTAATA
>JAGQZO010000159.1 GCA_020435515.1 Winogradskyella sp.
AGTCTGCCGCGTCACCTGCCACAAATACTCTAGGGATATTTGTTTTTGAACTTCCTGCGTCTGGTTTTACAATGTAGATTAGGCATTTTGCTTTTTTAGATTGTTTATGCATTATTTATTACTTTTAGTATCTATTATTTACTCCATTGGAATGTAAAAATATGAATTTAAAATTCCTAATAAAACCAACTTATTAAATAATAATACAACAATCAACATGAAAGATTTTAGACTTGATTGGGGGAAGACAATTTCTAATTTTGAAAGTAAAAAAATTATAGCCGAAAAAGTTTCAAGAATGGCTTTGTCTGGCCAAATCATTGGAGCCGGTTCAGGTTCAACCTCATTTCTAACTGTTTTAGCATTAGGAAAAAGAGTTGAAGATGAAGCCATCGATATCACCATTGTCCCTACTTCTATAGAAATTGAATTTGCTTGTAATGCAATGAATCTTAAATCTACACGACAAATACCAAACACTATTGATTGGTGTTTTGATGGGACTGACGAAATAGACCAAAACATGAGGTTAATAAAAGGGAGAGGAGGCGCGATGCATAAAGAGAAGTTGGTTTTTCAATCTGCAAAAAAACGTTATGTTATGGCAGATGCATCAAAAAATGTTAAAAGTTTGGGTGAAAATTTTCCTGTGCCTGTTGAGGTTGATTTCAAAAGCATCGAAAAAACATATAGATTAATATCAGAGATTAAGCATGTAAAACAAGTAGCCTTGAGAAGAGCCGTAAACAAAGATGGCCCTATTATCACTGAAAATAGCTGTGGAATTTTAGATGTTACAATGAACCATATAAATAATGAATTGGAATCCAAACTCCTGACGTTGCCAGGTGTATTGGCAACAGGATTATTTCTTGGATTCGACTTTGAAAGAATTTAATAATAATAAAAATAACAGTAAACATGTCTAAAGGATTTTTTAACGTTCCAATACCAAAAAATGAACCTGTAAAAAGCTATGCGCCAGGTTCTGAAGAAAGAGAATCTGTTCTTTCTCAATATAAAATATACTATAACAGCCAAATAGACATTCCTCTATACATAAACGGTGAGGAAGTACGTACTGGCAATACCGTAACTATTAGCCCGCCGCACGACCACAAACACGCAATAGGCAAATATCATTTAGCAGACAAAAAACACGTAGAAGACTCTATACGTACAGCATTACATGCTCGAAGAAATTGGGCTGATTTGCCATGGGAGCAACGTGCAGCTATATTTCTAAAGGCTGCAGACCTGCTCGCAGGCCCTTATCGTGCTAAAATTAATGCCTCCACCATGATTGCACAATCAAAAACCGTGCATCAAGCCGAAATAGACGCTGCTTGTGAATTGATAGACTTTTTACGTTTTAATGTAAAATTTATGAGCGATATCTACAACGATCAACCCATCTCTTCAGACGGTCTTTGGAATCGCGTAGAGCATAGACCTCTCGAAGGCTTTATTTATGCCATTACTCCATTCAATTTTACATCTATTGCTGGTAATTTACCAACAAGTGCAGCTATGATGGGTAATGTTGTTGTTTGGAAGCCATCTGATAGCCAAGTGTATTCTGCCAAGGTCCTTATGGATGTGTTTAGAGAAGCGGGTATCCCTGCGGGTGTAATTAACATGGTTTATGGTGATCCAGTGATGATAACCGATACTCTTTTAAGCTCTCCTGACTTTGCAGGTATTCATTACACAGGTTCTACTCATGTATTTCAAGAATTATGGAAAAAAATAGGACAAAACATTTATACTTACAAAACATATCCTAAAATTGTAGGAGAAACTGGTGGAAAGGATTTTGTAATTTCACACCCAACAGCCAATTCTCAACAAGTGGCGACAGCAATTTCTCGCGGTGGTTTTGAGTTTCAAGGACAAAAATGTTCTGCAGCTTCTCGAATATATTTACCAGAATCAAAAGCACAAGAAATTATTGATCTGGTAAAAAAAGATATAGATACTATGAAAATAGGCGCTCCAGATGACACTTCAAATTTTTTAGGAGCTGTAATTCATGAACGAGCTTTTGATAATATTGCTAGCTATATTGATGCTGTTGCCTATGATGACAATGCAGAAATCGTTGCTGGAGGGAAATACGATAAAACCAAAGGTTATTTTGTTGAGCCTACGCTAATTCTTGTTAAAGATCCAAAATACACAACTATGTGTACTGAAATTTTTGGCCCCATTGTTACTATCTACATTTATAAAGATAATGAATGGGATGATATGCTAGATCTAGCTAATAACACCTCAAGTTATGCATTAACAGGTGCTATTTTTGCTCAAGACCGCTATGTAATTAATGAAGCAACAAAAAGACTGCAAGATAATGCAGGAAACTTTTATATAAATGATAAGCCAACGGGTGCTGTGGTTGGGCAACAACCATTTGGAGGTGCAAGACTGTCTGGTACAAATGATAAAGCAGGTTCTATACTAAATCTTATTCGCTGGGTTTCACCAAGGCTAATTAAAGAAACTTTTGCTGCTCCAAAAGATTATAGATATCCTTTTTTGGATACTTAATCTTAATCGAAAACTCTTAATAAGACTTAAAAATGAATTAATTAGGCTATTCAGAAACTTTAAACTTTGGATATTCTTAAAGAAACCAAAGTTTATTTTTTGCTTCTTCCTTAATATCGTTTTGGAACCGTGGGACTAATTGCGCTACCATTTCTGGGTATCTAATAGTTATTGGCACGTTTTGGGGTTTTAATGATTTCCAATACAGTCTGCTAAACTGGAATACTTGTGTTAGTAGTTCTGTAATAATATTATCATCTTCAAATGCATCATCATTGGGGCTACTCATACTTACCTTAATTGGGAATGGGAAACCATCGGAATCAAAAAAGCGTTCTTCTTCAAACCTTCCGTTATTGAACAGTAAAAATTTACGCTCTCCCAACCTTACAAATGTTCCACTGTAAGGCATTAGATTACTTTCAAAATCGGTATCATACGCTATGATATCTTTCGATTCTGTTTTATTGATATTCAAGATGTAAATAGGCTTATTCTCCAGATTGAGTTTATGCATTCCTTCTAATATGGGTTGCATTTCCCGTTTACTCATTTCTTTGTAAAAATGAATCACTATTTTATCGGCTTCGGATTGAGTAAAGAATTTACGAATTGCCGTAATAATGCTTCCTGCCAACAAATCTGTTTCGTTTTTGGAAAAACAATCGAACTTATTGAAAATACCATTGTTTTGAAAGCTGAATGCACTTG
>JAGQZO010000160.1:0-659 GCA_020435515.1 Winogradskyella sp.
GGAACGTTCAACGTAGAGGTCGTGGTATCCGATGCAGGATCTGCAGGAACAGTGATTAGCGATGGTACTAACACGTATCCAGTAGTAGCTGGAACTGTAGTAGCAGGACCTTACAACAGTGGTGACACGGTAACGTTGACAGTAGATGCTACTGATGATGCTTGTGACTCAAGTCTAGGCGACTTTACGTTTACCTGTCCATTACCGGCACCGGACAATGATCTATGTGCAGATGCAGAGATGGTAGCATGTGGTGATACAGTAATGGGATCGACGACTAATGCCACAAATACAGCGGGCAATGATTCTAACGATGTATTCTATTCTTTAGCAGGTACTGCCGATGGTGAAGAAGTAACGGTAAGTTTATGTGGTTCTTCTTTTGATACTATATTAACCGTATTAGATTCTTGCGATGGCAGTGTGGTTGCATCGAATGACGACTCTTGCAGTCTTCAATCTGAGTTAACTTTCACTTCAGATGGTGCTACGACTTATATAATTTTGGTAGAAGGTTTCTTTAGCACGTTCAGTGGTACAGGTGCATCTGGTGACTATACATTAGCAGTTACTTGTGTGCCACCACCAGCTTGTGTGGAACCAACAATAGATAGTGTAACTGTGGCTGAAACCTGTAACGAGGTGGACGGAACGGGAAC
>JAGQZO010000160.1:825-11921 GCA_020435515.1 Winogradskyella sp.
GGGACTTTACGTTTACCTGTCCAGATCCAGCACCAGTTAATGATGACTGTGCAGGCGCACTTCCATTGGATTGCGGTGTAACGGTAACAGGTACTACTGAAGGGGCAACGGCATCGGGTCTTGATGCCGAGTGTAACGGATTTGCATCAAACACTGCGCAAGACCTATTCTATACCTTTGAAGCTGACGGTACAAGTGACTATACAGTTACACTTACAGGTTCATCATTTGATGGTGTGCTGTTTGTTTATTCTGGCCCATGTGTGGACCTTACCAGTTTAGGATGTAGCGACAGTACACTTGGAGGTGGTGTAGAGGAAGTTACGCTTACAGCACCAGCGGCAGGTACATATACAGTAAGATTATTTGACTATCAAGGGACAGAGGACTTTACGTTAGACTTAACATGTATTGCAGCACCAGAATGTGCAGAGCCAACAAATTTTGGTCCAGAAACAGAAACACCAACAGTAACCACATTTACTTGGTTACCTGGTGGTAGTGAAACATCTTGGGAATTTGCATTGTCGCAACCTGATGCAACTGAGCCAGAGCCTGCAACTGTTGTAACAGAACCAATGGCTAGCGCAGGTCACGATCCAGGGCAAACTATACTATATTGGGTTCGTGCAATTTGTGGTGACGGTATCTTTAGTGATTGGGTAACAATAGAATATACCTCTCCTTTACAAGCGCCAGACAACGATGATTGTGCTAATGCAGAACCAATTTCATGCGGAGATACGGTAATGGGCTCAACAGCCAATGCGACTGATTCAGGAAATAATTCTTCACCAGATGTGTTTTATGTACTATCGGGTACGGCAGCAGGTGATGAGATTACCGCAAGCTTGTGCGGATCTTCTTTTGATACTTATATAAGAATATTTGACGCTTGTGGTGGAACTCAGGTAGCATTTAACGATGATAACTTTAGTGCATGTAGTAGTAGCAGTTCCCAAGTAACCTTTACATCGGACGGAGCGACGGACTATTACATCATGGTAGAAGGATACAGTTCTAACTCGGGTGATTATACCTTGGCAGTAACTTGTGAAACACCAGAGCCAGCACCAGACAACGATTTATGTGAGAATGCCACACCGATAGCTTGTGGAGATACTGTAATGGATTCAACTGCCAATGCAACTAACAGTGGTGGTAGTTCAGGACCTGATGTATTCTATTCATTGTCAGGTGCTTCAAATGGGGAAGAGGTAACCGTAAGTCTTTGTGGTTCTTCTTTCGATACTATCCTTACTGTGTTTGATACTTGCGATGGCAGTGTTGTAGCAACGAATGATGATTCTTGTGGTCTTCAATCTGAGTTAACTTTTACTTCTGATGGTACAACAACTTATATCATAAGAGTAGATGGATTCTCTAGTTCAGCTTCAGGCGACTATACCTTGTCAGTAACTTGCGAAACACCAGACCCATGTGCTGGCCCATTACCACAATTAACATGGACAGGTACTATGGATACCAATTGGGAAAATACAGGTAACTGGGATAACAATGAAGCACCAGGCTTAATGGTGTTTGCTGATGTGACCATTCCTATGGGAGCACCTAATTACCCAATGTTAACGGTTGGACAGGATTTGTATATATCTGAATGTTCTACGGTAACTGTAGAAAGTGGGGCTTCTTTAAATGTTAATCCTAATGTAGAAGTTACTAATGATGGTATTGTTGCTAATGATGGTACAGTGACTTTTGAATCTGATGCAACAGGTTCTGCTTACATTGGATCAGGAATGGGTATGTTTATGGGTGATTTCACCGTAGAACGCTATATTCCTGCGAAAAGAGCTTACCGTCAATTGGGTACACCAGTTACTACGAGTACACCAATATCTGATAACTGGCAACAGGATACTCATATTACCGGTCCAGCTGGTAATACAGATGGTTTTGATGCAACATTTACAGGTAATCCATCTGCGTATATCTTTGATAACATAGCTTATGAGTATGTAGAGTTGGCCAATACCAATGCAACTAACCTAATACCAGGAACTATGTACCATATTTTAATCAGAGGTGACAGAAATACGGATTTAGGTGATAATAATGCCACTCCATCTGAAACTACATTACGTGCAACAGGTGAGTTAACTGCTGAAAATGTAGGATCACAAATGATTGCTGTAAATGTACCAGAACAACGATTCATAGCTGTTGGTAATCCATTCCAGTCACAGATTAATATGAATACTGTTTTAACAACAGGTTCAACAAATATCAATCCTAATTTCTACTGGGTTTGGGATCCAACGTTAGGTACTAGAGGTGCTTATACAGCGGTTGTTGCAGCCTCAGGAGTTGCATCTACATCAGGTTCTGATGCTAATCAATATTTACAGGCAGGACAAGCTGGTTGGGTTTATACATCTGGTGCAGGACAGTCGTCTGTAATATTTGATCAAGCTAGTAAGAACAATTCTGGTTTTGAAACTTCAACGTTCACTGATAATGGAGGAAGTACAAGTCTAAGTCAATTACGTTTATCATTATATGAAAGTAGTGCATTTGCAAATAACGACACAGCTACAGATGGTGTGTTAATATTATTTGGTGCTAATGGAAATAATGGTTTGGATGCTAATGATGCTAAGAGTATTACAAACTTAGATGAGAATTTTGCGACCAACAATAACGGCGAATTCCTAAGTATTGAAAATAGAGCAATACCTCAGGAAACAGAAGAAATCCAATTGGAAATTAATACTTATAGAAGTACAAATTATACAATTGTAGCTGAAGGTACTTCAATAGAAGGTGCTTCACCTTACTTATTGGATAATTATACGGGTACTTATACTGAGATTCCTCAGACAGGTTCTGTAAGTTATAACTATTCTGTTGATACAGGTATCCCAGATTCTATCTCTGGAGATCGTTTTAAAATTGTATTCTTCCAGACAACGTTATCTACTGGTAGTTTTGATTTAGATACCATTAAGCTATATCCTAATCCAACTAATATTGGTAAGTTCTATCTAAACGTTCCGTTAGGAATGGATGACTTAGAAATTACTATCTATGATGTATTAGGTACTAGATTGTATAACGAAACAGGATTTAATGCTGGTAGCAGAATTACAGTAGAAGCTGGTTCAGATTTCAGTATGGGAACCTATTTTGTAGAGTTGAGTTCTAAAGGTAGAACAACAACTAAGAAGTTAATTATTAATTAATAAATTTAAATATCATGAAGAATTCTAAAAAGCGAATTTCTAGAGCCATAGGTACAATGGCTATAGTGTGTGCGTTGTTTATGTCGACTGACATAAACGCACAAGGACCTCCGGGAGGAGCAACAGATACACAGGATGTGCCTTTAGATGGCGGGCTAGTTGCCTTAGTCATTGGTGCAGCAGCATTTGGAGTTAAAAAATTACGAGATAATTTAAAGTAGTTTTTAACTATAAACTTCAAGTATAATAGAGAATCGTCTTCAATGAAAATTGGAGACGATTTTTTTACTACTCAAATATTTTAGAATAAATAATAGTCTATAAGATAGACCTATAATCGTTTATAATTATAATATTATCGAATATTAAAGAGTAAATTATTACAAGTCAATTTTAATGCTGAAATTAGAAAGAGCATTAAATATTTTTGATTTTATCAAGATTCATTCTACTATTTGTTCTCATAAGTCTTAATTGTTTTTAATAGAATAAAACAAATATTTATAAAGGCATAAAATCGAAAAAATGCAGATAGTTTTTAAGGATTATATTCGAGTCAAAAATCTACTTTTTTAACTGAATTAAAGATTTAATTATGCAGTTTAATAATACATTAAAGCAACCGTTAGACATCTTGCTTGTAGTATGTGTTGTTTTTTTTTCAACAATGACAAATGCCCAAGGACCACCAGACGGAGGTACAGATACCGCAGATACATTTCCCCACCAATTGAGTATTCTATTATATGAAAGTTCAATTTTTGCAAATAATGGTGATGCTTCAGATGGAGTAATTATAGCGTTTGATACTGAAGGTAATAATGAAATAGACGATGATGATGCTTTAAATAACGACCTTATTGATGAAAATGTAGCGATAATTAACAATGGTATTTACTTAGGCTTAGAAAAAAGGAATATTCCTCAAGATCAAGAAGAAATTCAATTAGATATTAATAGCTACCTCGGTAGCAACTACGTCTTGGTAGCTGAGGGTATAGATATGCTTGGTGCAATACCATATTTATATGATGATTATACTAGTACTTATACTGAAATTCCACAAGATGGTGTCTTGGAGTACTCTTACAGTATAGATGAAAATATTACAGAAAGTCAAGCTAGAGAACGTTTTAGTATTCAGTTTGGTACAACTGCTTTGTCTATTGATGCGAATTATTTAGGTGAAATTTTATTATTTCCTAATCCAACTAATATTGGTAAATTTTATTTACAAGTACCTGTAGGAGTAGATACTATTGAAGTTGAAATCTATGATATTCAGGGTTCTAGACTTTATAGTATTACAAAGCATGTTACTGAATCTAGAATAAGCATTGAAACAGACTCTAAATTTGCTGCTGGAATGTATATTGTATCTCTTAAGTATGGTGGTAAAAAAGTTGTTAAGAAATTAATTATACATTAGTAACAAGTGTGGTGTTAATAATCTAAAAATAAGGATCTTATAATTATATTGATAAGCTTTTGATTAATATCCTACAGATTATAATCACTATTTATAAGACGTTTCTTGAGTTTAATCTATTAAACCAGCAAATGAACTTACAGATAGTGAAGCAATGCCGTTTTTAATTAATTTAGAAGTGTTTAGAGTAAAAAAGGATATTAGATAATTAAAATTAGAGTGGTAAAATTAAATTCATTTTTAAGTGATATTCCAAAACCAATTAGGCTTTTTTTAGGAAAGGCCTTATTGTTTTTTGTCGTATGGAAAATTATATATCTTGGTTTCTTATTGAAATCCAAGGCAGTAGACCATCAATTAACAACTCACATAGGTAATGCATGTGTTGAGATCTTAAATAATTGGACTTCTATGTCTGGCTTTAGAGCAGTTAGAGAAGCAAAAACTTCTATTTATGAAGGTGAATCTACAACTGAGATCGCTTCCCTTATCTTGCATAATGATAAAAGGGTCTTGTATATAGCTGATCTTTGCAATGGACTAGAGTTGTTAGCATTATACATTGGCTTTATCATATGCATGCCTTCATCATTTTGGAGAAAGGTTCGCTATATCATTATTGGAGTTATCATATTAGATATAGTTAATATAGCAAGATGTATAGGCTTAATATATTTGCAAGAGTATTACCAATATTATTTTGATATTGCACATAAATATATATTTAATGTCACTGTTTATTCAGTTACGTTTTTATTATGGGTAATTTATACAAGAAAAATTCGGTTGAATCATGAAACTATACAAGTCAGATAAGCTCCGTTTTATAATGGGTCTTGTTATTATTTTTATACTATACTCCTGTTACTATATTTTCATAGCCGAGCATAGAGATACTGCTATGCTTCCTAGAAAAATGAGGCATTTTATTAGTCTGTTATTTACTGTTGCAGTTTACTTTGCTGGAACTCTTCATCTCGGGAAACTCAAGGCAATCTGGATGTCAAAGTTTTGGCATATGGTGCACATCAGTGGGCTGTGCATCATAACAGGTATAGGGTTATTTGATTGGTTATTTCTTGAAGGAAACACAATACCAAGACTTAGCATATTTGCAAGGTCAATTCAAGAAATCTTAATTTCACCTTTAATGTATCTTGCGATGGGTTTACTGAATAATTTACTTACTAAACCTGTAAATTAATATTTTTCAGCAGTTAACTCAGCAATCTTACAAATAACTTCCACAGCTTTTTGCATGCTTTCAACAGGTACATACTCATAGCGTCCATGAAAATTATGGCCACCAGCAAAAATATTTGGACACGGCAAACCCATATATGATAACTGAGAACCGTCAGTGCCACCTCTAATAGGTTTAATCAGTGGTTTAATACCCACAGAAATCATTGCCTCTTCAGCAATGTCTACAATATGTTTTACAGGTTCTACCTTTTCTTTCATATTATAGTACTGATCTTTTATTTCTATCTCAAAGATTTCGGATTCGAATTTTGTATTTAAGTCAAAAACCACTTTTTCCATTAAAGCTTTTCTTGCTTCAAACTTATCTTTATCATGATCTCTGATAATATATTGAAGTAGTGTTTCTTCAACTTTACCATCTATGTTATGCAAATGGAAAAATCCTTCGTAACCTTCTGTATGTTCTGGCGTTTCAAGACGTGGTAAGGCATTTATAAATTCTGTAGCATAGTACATGGAGTTTATCATTTTACCTTTGGCATAACCAGGATGAACAATTTTTCCTTTTACTCTGATTTTTGCTCCAGCAGCATTAAAATTCTCGTATTCTAGCTCACCAATTTGGCTACCATCCATGGTGTAAGCCCAATCCGCACCAAATTTTTCAACATCAAACTTATGAGCACCTCTACCAATTTCTTCATCTGGTGTAAAACCTACTTTAATTTCTCCGTGTTTAATTTCAGGATGATTAATAAGGTATTCCATGGCTGTTACAATTTCTGTAATACCAGCTTTGTCATCTGCACCCAAAAGTGTCGTACCATCAGTAGTTATTAAGGTTTGACCCTTGTATAGTAATAAGTCTTCAAAATAATCAGGTGATAAAATGATGTTTTTTTCAGCATTTAAGACGATGTCCTGACCATCATAATTTTCAACAATTTGAGGCTTTACATTGGCTCCAGTGAAATCGGGAGATGTATCAAAATGCGATATAAAGCCAATAGTTGGCACATCATGATCTACGTTACTGGGTAAAGTTGCCATGATGTAAGCGTTATCGTCTATGGACACATCACTCATACCAATGGCTTTGAGTTCTTCAACCAATTTGTTGGCTAAATCCCATTGTTTTTCTGTACTTGGAGTAGTATCAGAATTAGGATCGGATTCAGTATCTATTGTAACGTAACTTATAAAGCGATCTATAATATGCTGCATATTTTAATCTTGTTTCTGTATTAAAGCTTGAATGTAATTACTGGTAGTTTTGAATGATTAACTAAGTCTTCAGAAATACTACCACCAAAGAAATGGCTTAAACCGGTTCTACCATGTGTTATTATAGATACAGCATCTGCGCCTTCTCTTCTCGCATAGTTTAAAACACCATCTTCAACCATGTGGTCTGAAGTAAAGGCAATATTGAAGTCTTTTTCGTTTAGCTGAGAAAGTTTTAAAAAGTCTGATACCTTTTCGTTAATTTCATCAGTGCTTAAAAAACTCAAGTTTGGTAGGTTTACATGAAGTAAAGTCACTTTATCTGATAATTTATTAAGTGTTTCTAAAGCATTTTTTACAGCAGATATACTTTCTTCATTAAAATCACAACCAAGCACAACACTTTTAAAGTTTACAGAACTTGGTTTAGATTTAACAACTAAAACAGGAGTATCACTGTAACGCACTACTTTTTCTGTATTAGAGCCTGTAAAAACACCATCATGTTCGCTATGTCCTCTAGAGCCCATAATTACAAGGTCTGCTTGTTCATAGCTTGCAACTTCAGAGACTTCTTTTAATACTTTATGATGCTTAATTATTGGAGTTACAGAGAGACCTTCTAAGTAAGGTTTGTCCAAGAATTTTTCGAATTCTTTATTGGTTACCATAAGCATAAATGCTGTTTCCTCACTTTTTTCTGAACCAGAGGTTGAAAAAATAGACTCTGAAAGTTCTAACATGTGCATTACAATGAGTTCTGCGTTGTGTTGCTTAGCCAATGCTGCACCAGTTTCTAATGCGTATTCTGAATGTTTTGAGAAATCTACTGGAATTATGATTTTTTTCATGATTGTGTTTAATTAGTTATTGTTCAAAGTTAATAATTTGAGTGGTTAAAAATAATGATAAATGACAGTTTATCTAAATATTTAATGGTATTATAAGACTAAAAAAAGCATTTAGATTCTTATTTTTGTGAAGCAAATGACACTCCATGTACAAAGCTATTATTAGACCAATTCTTTTCTGTTTCGATCCAGAAAAAGTGCATCATTTTACCTTTTCTTTAATCAGAACAATTTCTAAACTACCAGGCAGTAAAAGCCTTTTTAAAAAGCTGTACTGTGTCGAAGATAACAAACTTGAACGAGAACTTTTTGGCTTAACCTTTAAAAATCCTGTTGGTCTAGCCGCTGGTTTTGATAAGGATGCTAAGCTATATAACGAGCTCTCTAATTTTGGTTTCGGATTTATAGAAATAGGAACATTAACACCCAAACCTCAAGTTGGAAATCCTAAAAAACGCTTATTCAGACTCAAAGAAGATTCAGCCATTATTAACAGAATGGGTTTTAACAATGGTGGAGTAGAAGAGGCAGTTGAGCGACTAAAAAGCCCTTCGACTTCGCTAAGGGCAAGAGGAGTTCTAATAGGAGGTAATATTGGAAAAAACAAAGTAACACCAAATGAGGATGCTGTAAAGGATTATGAAATATGTTTTAACGCATTGTTTGATTATGTAGATTATTTTGTAGTTAATGTAAGCTCGCCAAACACACCAAATCTAAGAGCCTTACAAGATAAAGAGCCACTTACGGAATTACTAAAAGCTTTGCAGGTACTTAATTTTCAAAAACCTAAGAGTAAACCGATTTTATTAAAAATTGCACCAGATCTTACCAACGAGCAATTAGATGACATTATAGATATTGTAAGAGAGACAAAAATTGATGGTCTTATCGCAACAAACACCACAATTTCCCGTGAAGGATTACAAAGCAAAAACAAATCAGAAATTGGTGGCATGAGTGGCAAACCATTAGCATCACGTTCTACGGAAGTGATTAAATACTTATCCGAGAAGAGTAACAAAGCCTTCCCGATTATTGGAGTAGGAGGTATTCATTCTGCTGAAGATGCCTTGGAAAAACTAGAAGCCGGAGCAGATTTAGTGCAATTATATACAGGCTTTATTTATGAAGGCCCAAAACTCATTCGTTCTATAATTAGAGCCTTACTTCAAAAAGCATAAATTTTATTGATTGTAGAAACACTCATATCATTTGCTTTAGCTACATCGGTTTTGGCACTGTCACCAGGACCAGATAACATTTATGTTTTAGTGCAAAGTATTACCAATGGTAAAGCTCACGGCATGGCAACCGTTTGTGGGTTAATAACAGGTTGTATAGTTCATACCACACTATTGGCGTTTGGTGTTTCAGCAATCATAAAAGCAAATGAAGAACTATTTTTTGGGATAAAAGTGTTCGGAGCTATGTATTTGTTGTATTTAGCTTACAAAGTTTTTAGATCAGATCCTAAATTAAATTTTGATTCTGAAACAGCTCCAAGGAAAAGTCTAAAAGCGCTTTTTGTTCAAGGATTTTTTATGAATGTTTTAAATCCTAAAGTCACAATTTTCTTTTTGGCATTTTTCCCTGGATTCTTGTTTAGTGACAGCATAAATACCGTTTGGCAATTTTATATTTTGGGCGGAATTTTTATGTTAGTGTCTTTCATTATTTTTTCAGCTATTGCGTTGTTGGCAGGACAAATAAAATCTTATACGTTAAAACACAGAAACTCTGGAGTTGTATTTAAGTGGTTGCAAATAGTTGTTTTTATTGGTATAGCTGTGTTTATTTTAGTCTAAAAATGACACTATGAAATCGTTTTCGTAAATCGTATCTTTGAAGCAATGAATACAGCGGTAAAACTCATAGAATGTCCAAGAGATGCCATGCAAGGCATTAAGGCTTTTATTCCTACAGAAAAGAAAGTACAGTATATACAATCCCTATTGAGGGTTGGTTTTGATACGATTGATTTTGGAAGTTTTGTATCACCAAAAGCCATTCCGCAGATGGTAGATACGGCTGAAGTTTTATCGCAATTAGATTTGGGTAAGACTAAAAGTAAGTTGTTGGCCATTATTGCCAATACTAGAGGAGCAAATGATGCTTCGGTGCATCCTGAGATTGATTATTTAGGCTTTCCGTTTTCAATTTCTGAAAACTTTCAGATGCGTAATACACACAAAACCATTGCACAATCCGTTGTAACACTATCCGAAATTTTAGAAGTCGCCGATAAGAACAATAAGGAAGTTGTGGTGTATATATCTATGGGTTTTGGTAATCCGTATGGTGATCCATGGAATGTAGACATCGTAGGCGAATGGACCGAACGTATGGCAAAAATGGGAGTCAAGATTTTATCATTAAGTGATACTATTGGAAGCTCTAATCCAGAAAATATAGAGTATTTATTTTCTAACCTTATTCCAAAATATCCCGATATTGAGTTTGGTGCACACTTACATACCACACCAACAACATGGTTCGAAAAAATTGATGCTGCTTACAAAGCTGGTTGTCGTCGTTTTGATGGTGCTATTCAAGGTTTTGGTGGTTGTCCAATGGCTAAAGACGATCTTACGGGCAATATGCCCACCGAAAAAATGCTGTCCTACTTCACACAAAAAAAAGCGCATGACTTAAATGCCATGAGCTTTGAGAGTGCTTATAACGAAGCGACTAAAATATTCTCTAAATATCATTAAAAAAAAGCGTTACCAAAATTTAGTAACGCCTTTTACCAATTAACCAATTTAAAAATCAATTAAAATCTAAACTCTAATCCTAAATTTCCACCAAATGGATGGCCTGGTCTCAATCCAGCAGGAACTCTTGATACTGCATAGGTTTCATCTAAAAGATTGATGATGTTCCCAGTAAAGCTTAAGGTTTTTGATAAGTGGTATTTTCCTGAAAAATCTATGATAAAGTTTGATGCTACTTTTTCATTACTAGGAATGGTACCTGTCCCAGCCAATGTTCTAAACTCACCATTATAGCGACCACTCAAATTCAACTCGTATTTGGTGTGTTCTAATGATAAGGCAATATTAAACTGATGCTTCGGTATATAAGGCAGTTCATCACCCTTGCTAACTTCTCCCCATAAATCATTGCTGCTACCAAAACTATTTAAAAACTCAGTGTGAGTGAATGTATAACCAAAAGTTA
>JAGQZO010000161.1 GCA_020435515.1 Winogradskyella sp.
AAAAATGGGAGTCAGATTACAACCCCGAGCCTGTAGGACTTAAATACATAGACCACATGGTAGGTAACGTAGGTTGGGGCGAAATGAACACTTGGGTTAAATGGTACGAAGATGTTATGGGATTCGTAAATTTCCTATCATTTGACGATAAGCAAATCCATACCGAATATTCAGCATTAATGAGTAAGGTAATGAGTAATGGTAATGGTAGAATAAAATTCCCAATAAACGAACCGGCCGAAGGTAAAAAACGTTCCCAGATAGAAGAATACTTAGATTTTTATGAAGGACCAGGAGTGCAACACATTGCGGTAGCAACGGACGATATTATTAAAACCGTATCGGAAATGCGTAAAAGAGGAGTGGAGTTCTTATCCATTCCGCCAGAAGAATACTACAGAGCTGTTCCAGGACGTTTGGAAGCCTTTAGCCATGAATTGCGAGAAGATATTGAGACTTTAAAAGGATTGGGTATTATGATAGATGCTGATGAAGAGGGCTATTTACTTCAAATTTTCACAAAACCAGTCGAAGACAGACCAACCTTGTTCTTCGAAATCATTCAACGTATGGGCGCTAGAGGCTTTGGTGCAGGTAATTTTAAGGCCTTGTTTGAGTCTATTGAGAGAGAACAAGCAAAAAGAGGAACACTGTAAAACTAAAGCGCGTTTAGATCCCTACTTCTAAACGCGCTAATAAAAAACCAACTCTAATTTATCACACAAAAACTTACTTCATAACTTAATGTGTATATGGTTGTTCTGCCTTATCATCGGTAAATGTTTAAAATGTGAGCATTAAATCGAAAAAATAATAAATTAACCTAAGGATTTTGATTGTGTTTCAAGGTTTTAATAGATTTGGAATAGTAATTGTAATTAAGATAATAGTAACACTAAAATTGAGTTACATTATTTAAATTTACAAACCGAATAATATGAAATACATACTTACAATATTAATTTTTTTAGTTGGTCTTAAAGCACCGAGTCCAGAACAACAACCAGCATTTCAATCGGGTGAATGGTTTAAGTTTAGAATGAGTTATAGTGGTTGGTTTAAGGCTGGTGAAGCCACTCTAAAAGTGGATGAAAAAAAGCTTAATGGTAAATCCGTCTACCATGTTGTTGGAAAAGGCAAAACCACAGGACTAGCAAACGCTTTTTTTAAAGTTAGAGACCGTTACGAAAGTTATTTCGATAAAGAAACAGGGGCACCATACAAATTCATTAGAAAAATAGATGAAGGCGGCCACACTAAAGATATTGAAATAGATTTTAATCATAAAGAGCAGAAAGCTATCGTTAACAACAAAAAGCACAAGGAGATCAAAACAATAGCCACCGAGAAGGATGTGCAGGATATGGTGTCTATGTACTACTATTTAAGAAATAGTATAGATATAAGTGATTTAAAAATTGGTGACGAAATTAGAACCAATATGTTTTTTGATGAAGAGAACTATGGTTTTAAGCTAAAATATTTGGGTAAAGAAACCATTAAAGTAGATGTTAATGGTTCTACAGTAAAGGTAAAGACATTAAAGTTCAGACCCTATGTTATGGCTGGGCGTGTGTTTAAAGAAGAAGAAAGTTTAACTTTGTGGGTAAGTGCCGACAAGAACAAAATCCCACTAAGAATAAAGGCAGATTTAGCAGTAGGTTCGCTGCGTGCAGATTTAGAAGAGTTCAAAGGATTAAAACATTCCTTTCCGATAGTATTTGATAACTAATTTATGTCAGACCAACCTAATTACAATGAAATTTTAGAGCAGCTTCAAGAGAAGTATGTTAAAATAGACCAAGATACCGATGACCACTTATACGGCTTGCTATACAGCAAGCCGATTACATATTGGGATTATATACAAACAGACGCATTGTTAAACCTTCAGATTCAGCGTACAACGTTGCCAGATGAGATGGTTTTTATAGCCTATCATCAAATCAATGAGCTTATTTTTAAGATGATACTTTGGGAAATCTCCCAAGTAGCAGAAAAAGAAGATCTCAATGTCGTTTTTTTTGAAAATAAAATAATGCGTATCAGCCGTTATTTCGATATGCTCACGACCTCTTTCAATATTATGAGAGAAGGTATGGAAGTAGAGCAATACATGAAGTTTAGATATACACTAACACCAGCAAGTGGTTTCCAAAGTGCACAATATAGACTTATCGAATTTGCTTCTACAGAATTAATAAATTTAATCGATTATAGATTTAGGGCTGATATTGATAGAAATACACCTTACACGCATGCTTTTGAGCATTTATACTGGCAAGCCGCAGGAAAAGATCATAAAACAGGTAAAAAATCTACACTTTTAGTTAATTTTGAAAAGCGTTACAAAGACGAGTTTTTAAGATTTATGGAAAAGTATAATACCAAAAATCTTTGGACACGCTTTAAAGAATTACCTACAGAAGATCAGAAAGATGAAGATTTGGTGAAAGCAATGCGTCATTATGACTATACTGTAAATGTAACCTGGGTTATGGCACATTACAATGCAGCCAAACATTACATAGAAAGTGGAATAGGTGATGGTGAAGCCACAGGTGGAAGCGATTGGAAAAAATATATGCATCCAAGATATCAAAGGCGTATTTTCTTTCCAGATTTATGGTCAGAAGAGGAATTAGAAAATTGGGGAAATAATATATAATTAGCAATTAATGCATTTAAAGGGATTAATAGTACTTGCCGTTTTTACGGTATTTTTCATTGCATGTAAAGAAGACAATTCAGCGGAAAACTATGAAAAAGAAATCGCCGAAAAAGTACAGGAAGAAAAAATTTTTGAGTTCGGTTTCGATTTAAAGAAGTTTGAATTTAAAAGAGATACTGTAAGAAAAGGGGATACTTTCGGTATTATTTTAGAACGAAATAATATTGGCTATCCAAAGATTTATCAAATAGCTGAAAAAGCCAAGGATACTTTTGATATTGCCACAAAGCTTCAGGTTGGCAAACCATATACGCTATTATTCCCAAAAGCGAAAGTTAAAGATAGTATTCAAAAACCAACAACATTCATTTACCAACAAAATTTAGAGGATTATGTTGTAATAGACTTTAAGGATTCTATACAAGCATACACACGCACAAAACCCATTACCTATGTCGAAAAAACTGCGACAGGTGTCATAGAGAATAATATTTCAGAGACATTAGAAAAGAAAGGTCTGAGTCAGGTGTTAGCTTATAAAATGGCAGATGAAATCTATGCATGGACTATAGATTTTAGACGCCTTCAGCCTGGCGACAGGTTCAAAGTCATTTATACAGATAAGTATATAAATGATACTATTTATGCAGGAGTGCACAACGTAAAGGCCGCTTATTTTGAACACAATGGGGATTCTTTATATGCTTTTCAGTTTGTGACTGATTCTATAAAAGGAATTAAAGACTATTTTAATGAAGATGCCAAAAACCTAAGGCGTGCCTTTTTAAAAATGCCCGTAAAGTTTGGAAGGTTATCTTCTCGTTATAATCTTAAAAGAAGAATAGCCTATTATGGCAATAAAGTTAGGCCTCACAAAGGAACTGACTTTGCAGCACCTATCGGTACTCCAATTATGGCAACAGCAAACGGAACGGTTATAGAGTCGACAAGGAGAGGAGGCAATGGTAAGTATGTTAAAATTAGGCACAACGCTACCTACTCAACACAATATCTACATATGAAAGCCCAAAATGTTAAAAAAGGACAATATGTTAAGCAAGGAGATATTATAGGTTGGGTTGGAATGACAGGTAACACTGGTGGTCCTCATGTTTGCTACCGCTTTTGGAAAAATGGTAAACAAGTAG
>JAGQZO010000006.1:0-791 GCA_020435515.1 Winogradskyella sp.
AAACAGCCTACAAACTTAATCGTGATAACTGTAAAATAGATTGGACTACAGATTTAGATACCATATATAATAAGATAAGAGGCTTAAATCCATTTCCGACAGCTTGGTGCTACTTAAATAACGGTGATGAAGAGTTAATTGACATTAAACTATATGATGTAGCAAAAGAATATGAAAATCATAATTTTAGTGCTGGATTAATCATTTCAACCAAAACAGAGTTAAAAGTTTCATGCCAAGGAGGTTACATAAAAGTGAAAGAAATACAGTTACCAGGCAAACGAAAAATGGACACAAAATCACTTTTAAACGGTTTTGAATTTTCAAAAAACGCTAAACTTCTATAAACCCTTGTTATTATTGACATAGTAAAAAATCCGACAAAATGCCATCCTTTATTAACAAATAGCATGATTTATTAACAAAAACACGGATTTCCCTTGCTATTACTTGCGTGGCTTAATATTACTGATAAATTTGTGTACGGATTTTTAAAATCTTTTTTTAAAACCGAATATTTAACAATTTAAATTTAAAATTTATGAACAAAACAGATTTAATCAATGGTATGGCAGAGAATGCTGGAATTACTAAAGCAGCTGCAAAAAAAGCATTAGATTCTTTGTTAATTGACATTGAAGGAGCTTTACAAAAAGGAAACAGAGTTTCTTTAGTAGGATTTGGATCTTGGTCAGTTTCTAAAAGAGCTGCTAGAGACGGAAGAAACCCACAAACTGGTAAAACTATCAAGATTAAAGCTAAAAATGTAGTAAAGTTTAAGGCTGGTTCTG
>JAGQZO010000006.1:890-1110 GCA_020435515.1 Winogradskyella sp.
GGTTATTAAGTTGTTTAAGTGCTAAAAATATTCTAGATTTAGTTTAGATAAAGAGAAATTTTACAATGATTAAACCCGAGAAAGGCAATTTACTAATTGCAGAACCATCCATAATCGGTGATATCTCTTTCAACCGAGCAGTTATTCTTTTAGCAGATCATAATGCTTTGGGTTCTGTAGGGTTTATTTTAAACAAACCTTTAGAATACAACTTAAAAGA
>JAGQZO010000006.1:1229-7888 GCA_020435515.1 Winogradskyella sp.
ATTTTTTGGGGAGGTGACTTTAATGTAGTGCTAGATCTTATAAACAGTAACAAAATAACTAAAGACGATATCAGATTCTTTTTAGGTTATTCTGGTTGGTCAGAGCAACAACTAGATAACGAACTAGAGTCTAACGCTTGGTTAGTTTCTGAAAATATCTACAACAATGAGATTATTGCTAAATCGTGTAATTCTTTTTGGCGCGAAAAAATGTTAGAGCTTGGTGGTGAGTATAAAATTTGGTCTAATGCTCCAGAAAATCCAAGCTATAATTAAGATCCCAGTCGTATTTTAGTATTTAATCTATTCGTTAGTTCTTTGGCGAATTCACATCCATAGGTTTTTTTACGATACTTAGTTATTGGGACTATACCTTTAATAACATTAGTAATGAACAACTCATCCGCTTTTTGAAGTTCAAAAGGACTAATAGATGATTCCTCAACGTACAGATTAACGTCCTTAGACAAAATTTCTAAAATTTGTTTACGCATTACGCCTTTTAAACAGCCATCTTCAAGTGGTGGAGTTTTAATTTTGTCTCCTTTTACCAAAAAAAGATTCCCGTTCAATGCTTCAATTACCGACTTATCAGTATTTAGCACCAAACAATTATCCAAATCGTTTTCTTTAGCATAAATGCTTCCCATGACTTGAATAGCTTTATTGTTATTCTTTAAACCCGAAAGTAAACCTGGAGCTATAAAAAAGTCTTTATACAAATCGACTTCATAAGTTTGATTGTCTTTAATAGTGTAAAATGGCTCGCCTAAAGCTTCAGCAATAATATTAAATGCAACTTTTGATGTTTCAGAAGGTAAATACTTACCACCTTCCCCTCTATCAACATTAAGTCGTACACGTGCAGTAGCACCTAATAAATCATTAGCTTTGATAGTTTTAAGAATTTCTGATTCCAAAAACTCCATAGTAAAATTCATAGGAATATCCATGCGCATAATACGCATTGATGCCATTAGTCTAAAGTAGTGGTCCTCCCAAAAAAAGATTTTACCATTAATTACTTTTAATGTTTCAAAAAGCACGTCTCCATACTTATAACCTCTATTTTTTGAAGTGAATAAAGCATCTGTAGAGCTAATAAGATTTCCGTTAAAATTTACCATAAAAAAATGTCTCGATTTAGTTTTTAATTAAACCGAGACAAAGATATAATAGTTGAGTTAGTTACTTGTTACCTTGAGCCCAAAACTTGTTTAAGGCTAGAAATTTGATTATCCCAAAGCATTTTGCCTTCATCTATTTCATCTTCTTCAGCAAAATCTGTAATCATAAGAGATACATCTTTGGTGATTTCATCTACTTGAATTCTAATTTCAAAATAATAGCTTGCGCCATCTTCTTCATCACTTAGCCAGCGAAATTTCACGCGCTCACCACTTTTTTTAGTCAGTAATTTGGCTTGTTCTTCAGAGCCATCCCAAATAAAAGTAAACAATTCTCCACGTGAGTTTACATTGTCTGCAAACCATTCGGATAAGCCTGAAGGTGTAGATATATATTGGTAAATTAAGGTAGGAGATGCTTGAATGACAAACTCCATTTCATACTTTTCTTTATCGTCCATAGAAGCATTTAATTATTTGCTCAATATATACAATTATGATGCAATTCAAAACTTTACCTGAAAAATATTTTTTAGAAAGTATTGTTTGTTGTGCTATAATTTGTTTATATATTTGCAGCCTAATTTTTGACACATCTCAAAAGTTAAAAGAAATTCCTGCCTACGCAGGAAGTTGGCGAGGTAGCTCAGTTGGTTAGAGCGTTGGATTCATAACCCAGAGGTCACGAGTTCAAATCTCGTCCTCGCTACACTTTTACAAAAGCCTAGTACACATGTACTAGGCTTTTTTTATTTCATGATTTATAAACTTATAAAAAGAAATTTCTATACCGAAGTTTTTGAAGCACTGCTAAAATTATTCGCATTTGCTCATAGAAAATAAATTTCGCCATATAAATAACATCTTATAAACCAGAATCTTAACTGCTTTAACTATATGTTTACTTACAATAATAAGTGTATTTCATCGATTTTTTTTGCATTTTATAGATGTTTTTAGAATAAAATAATATATTAGCCACCAAATTAAATTAATTAAAACTCCAACTAATGAGAAAAACTACCTACTTTATCTCACTATTATTCTTTGTAGTGTTGAATTCTTATTCTCAAGAAAATTACTCTAGAATAAAAATTTTAAATCCCTCTCAAGAGACCATAAATACAATTGCTTCAAATGGTATTGATTTGAGTTGTGGTTCACATCATGATCATCAAGAGTTAATTCTTGAACTATCTCAAAATGAGATTAATCTTCTAGTTGAAGATAATATTCAATTTTCAACTATTATAGATGATGTTTCCTCATTCTATAAACTAAGAGCTCAGAGCACCGCACATAGGAGATCTAGAGCTCCTAAAAAGAACAATACTAACAGTATAATGTCTAAATCCATATCTAGTGTTGTTCAAGATAACATCATACAATACTATGGCAGTAGTGAAATAGATTTTGTAGAGCCTCAAAATTTCCCAGATGTAAACTCATTAAGTATGGGTGGTTGTCTGACGCTTAGCCAAATGAAAGACCAATTAGACGCAATGTACACATACTCTCAAACTAATGGTCTTGATATTATATCTCAAAAGGCTAATGCGTCATCTACTGGTCAAAAAACTTGGGGTAATCCAACCAACAATTTTCCAAATCCACAAAATAATGGTCCATCTACATATTCCGGTACAGGAAGTACACGATGGAATCCAGAAACAATTTGGTATGTGCGTATTACAGGAAACGAAAGTACTACACCTGAAGGCACAAAACCTCAAATGCTATTCACTTCCATGATACATTCTAGAGAGGTAAGTGCTTTAATGAACAATATTTATTTTATGTGGTATCTGCTTGAAAATTACAATACAGATCCTGCAATTAAAGAATTGGTAGATAACAATGAGTTGTATTTTGTACCTGTGGTTAATCCAGATGGTTTACGCTACAATGAAGTCACAAACCCTTCTGGTGGTGGGATGCAGCGTAAAAATCTTAGACCCTACAACGGAACCACAAACCCAAGCAGAGGAGTAGATTTAAACAGAAACTTTGATTATTATTGGGGCTTAAACGGTATTGGTTCTTCAGGAACAACAACCGCAAGTAATTACAGAGGACCAAGCCCAGAATCTGAGCCTGAAACACAGATTATGGTAGATTTTATAACTAGCAGAAACTTTAAGTCTGCTGTTTGGAATCACTCATATGCTAATTCTGTACCTCATCCTTATGGTGGTGACCCTAATGCAAATACAGATAGAGAAGACGAATACTACAGATGGCACGAGGAAATGACTAGATATAATAGATACCTTTATGGCGCTACTATATTCTATGAGTCTAATGGACTACCAGATGACTGGATGGTCGGTGGTTCTCCTGATAATAATGGTTCTATTGGTCTCAATGCTTATGGGCAATCTATTATTGCCACAACACCTGAGCATGGTAGTAGCAGTGATGGTTTTTGGCCAAGTCGCTCTAATATTGTCCCTATTGCTAAAAAATCTATGCGTATATCGCTAGGAACTGCATATTATGGTGGTAAATATGCCAAACTTCATGACTTAACACAAAGTAATATTACTACTACTTCTAATGTTGAATTAGATTTTGGTATTGAACGAATTGGACAAACACCAAGTGATTTTTCTATAACTGTCACTCCAATTTCTTCCAATATAACTACAGCTTCTCCAGTAACAGTAACTGCTAGTGGAATTCAGATTAACACAACTACCAACTCTTACAGAAACCAAACAGAAGTAACAGCTTTAATAGACTTAGACCCATCTATAGCGGCAAATGATAAAATAGAATACAATGTTAAGTTTTCTAATGACGATGGTGTAATATATGAAGCTAACTATGTGAAATATTATCAACCTACAGTACTGTTTAGTAATTCTCCAGATACTGATGGTTTAACTGGTTGGACACAATCTGGCGGTTGGTCAACAACTTCTTCTGATGCCTACTCTGGAAGTACTTCGATTAACACAGGAACATACTCAACTAATGCAACCAAAACATTAACAACAACAAATAGTTTCGATTTTTCAAATTCTAATGAGGTTCTTATTCAGTTTTACTCTAAATGGGATATTGAAAGAAACTATGATTATGTAGAGGTTCTAGGTTCACCTGATGGCGGTTCTAACTGGGTATCACTAAGCGGTAAATACACAAAACCTGAAGCTACCAGTATCACAACTAACCATGACAATAAAAGTTCTAGCTATTCAACTTTCCAATCTGGAAGTAGCGGAAATATTTATGATGGTGATAGAATGGACAATTGGGTAATGGAAGAGTTTGTTATTGATGATAGCTACTCTACCCTACTAAACTCTAGTGACGTAAGAATTAGATTTAGATTTAGAACCGATGCACTTAATGTAAATGAAAGCTATACAACTACAAATGATGGCTTCTTTATAGATGATTTTAAAATCATTAGCTTACAGATTCCTTGTGAAACAACAGTACCTACTAACTTAGCTGCAAATTCAATAACAGCCTCTACGGCAGAAATTACTTGGGATAACATTCCTTCAGCTACATATGATTTAAGATTCAGAGAATTAGGTGCATCAAGCTGGACAGAGGTTACAGATATTACTGGTTCTAGTTACTCACTAGCCAGTCTTAACATAACAACAGATTATGAAGTGCAAGTAAGAAGTAGATGTGTCTCTTCAACTTCAAACTATTCAGCTTCTGAAAACTTCACCACTACAGATTTAGTGTATTGTACAGCTGGTGGTTCAACCATTGCTGATGAATTCATCGGAGGAGTTACTTTGAATGGTGTACTAAATGATACTTCTGGTAGTACTTCTTCTGGATATTCAGACTTTACAGGTTCTTCAATCTTTGAGCCTATACAAGTCGGAAGTACAGGAAATAGCCTATCAGTTACTAAAACGTGGACTGGTACACCATATAATGAAGCTGTGTCCGTTTGGATTGACTTTAACAGAGATGGAGATTTTAATGATACAGGAGAAAAAGTATTTGAAGTTGGCGCAAATCAAACAACACCTGTTTCTGGCTCTTTTTCAGTACCAGTTTCTGCTAGTACAGGAAATACAAGAATGAGAGTTATAATGGCATATTATAATACATCGGGAACGATACAAAATAATCCTTGCGATAGTTTCCAATACGGAGAAGTAGAAGACTATAATGTATATGTATATGACGGTTTACTTTACACAAATGCTACATGGTATCCAAACCCACCTTCAGATCTTACTGGATCCGATAATATTACGATATTAGATGGAACTTATAATATTACTTCCGATATCGCTGTAAATAATGTTACAGTAGCATCTGGTGCAACATTTAATGTAAGTAAAGAAAACGCTGTAACAGTTAATGGTAATATTAGTAACAATGGAGAATTTGTAATGAATTCAGACTCAAATGAATTTTCAAGTCTTCTGCTAAGCGGAAGTGCTTCGGATAATTTAAAATACAACCGTCATGTTAATTCAGTTGCAAACAGAAATGATTTGATTGCCCCTCCTTTTAGCGGAGAAACTTTTGTAGACTTTGTTTCAAATAATTCAAATATTGTATCAAATACTGGCGCAACACTTTACTTGTTTGGTCCTTTTGATAAAACCACAAGTGATTATATAACCTATTCTAATGCTGAGATAAGTACTTTAGATGCTGGTAGAGGATATAAAGCTGCTTCTACAGACAATGGAACATTTACGTTTACTGGATCACCAACAACTGGCGCTTTAAATGTTCCTATCCTAAAAACTGGTTCGGCTTATGAAATCTGGAATTTAATCGGAAATCCTTATCCTTCTTATATAAGATTAGATGACTTTTTAACAGCTAACATAACTCAATTTGACGCTTCAACTGCTGCAATTTATGGTTATGATGCAGATAATTCTAATGGAAGTTATTGGACAATATGGAATTTTGCTTACTCAATTGCTAATCCTAATACCCTAATAGCTCCAGGACAAGGTTTCTTTGTGTCTTCAAAAGATGGTGGTGGAACCGTTTCGTTTGTACCTTCTATGCAAACTTCGGGAAGCTCTGATGATTTCATTGCTGGTAGAAATGATAATGCGCCGGAATTTGGAAGTATAGTATTGACTTCAACAGATAAAAGCTTTAGCACCGATCTGTATTTTATAAACAATGCATCTTTAGGTCTTGATGTTGGTTATGACGCAAGTCATTTTGATGGTGCACCATCAGATTTTGCTATCTATTCAGAGCTAGTTAATGATAATGAAGGAAAAGATATGGCCATACAAGCCATTAGCTTTAATGATGTTGACAACAACACCATTATTCCATTAGGTGTAAATGCTAATCAAGGTGAACAAGTAACCATTAGCTTAACTAATTCTAATATTAATGTTAACATATATCTTGAGGATGTAGCGACAAATACTTTCACGCTTTTAAATACTTCAGATTATACATTTACTCCTTCGTCAAATATTTCTGGTACAGGAAGGTTTTATTTAAGGTTTAATACACAAACTCTATCTAATAATGAATCTAACTTTGATGTATTACAAGTTTATAGCGACC
>JAGQZO010000162.1:0-8175 GCA_020435515.1 Winogradskyella sp.
TATAAATTTATTAATTCACTAAAAACAACAAATTATGAAAAAAGTATTTAACCTAGGATTTATTTTAATGCTGAGCCTTACATTAATGTCATCTACGTGCTCTAGTGATGATGATGACGGAACACCAAACAATAATAGTCAGCAAATAGCAGAAATAGAGAACGATGTTCAATCAGGTACTTGGAGAATTACAAACTTTGTAGATTCGGGTCAAAATGAAACTTCAGATTTTAGTGGATATGATTTCTCTTTCAATACTGATGGGTCGCTTGTAGCAACAAATGGCACAAATACCCAAACAGGCACTTGGTCTATAACTGATGATGATAGTAGTGATGATGACAGTAGTAGCGATGACGATATAGACTTTAACATCTTCTTTCCGGTACCAGACACCAATAATTTTGAAGACTTAAATGATGATTGGGATATAGTAACTGCAACTTCTACACGAATTGAACTCATTGACATTAGTGGTGGTAATGGCGGTACTGATATGCTTACCTTTGAAAAAAACTAAAAGGTTCACCTTAAAAATAAACCCACAATATACAGTTAGTTGTGTGTTAATAGCAGACCAGTCATGAAAATCATGACTGGTTTTTTTATTCCATTAAGCGCCTTAAAATAAACGATTTATTTATTTTTTCGTACGTTAGCAATAGTTTAATGCCCCAAACATGAAACGAATACTCCTACTAGCCTACATATTAGCATACTTTTCCTATGCCCAAAAACCAGCTTTTGATCCTGAAAATCCAACTGGGAAACTTTTTGAGTATGCCGAATATACTCAAATAGACAATCGAGATTTTTCCTTAGATGATATCCTAAAAGCAGAAAATCTAGACTTTAAAGACTTAAATTCTGATAACCACGATTTGGGTTTTACATCAGATAGATATTGGCTTGATAATTAATTTTTAGCGAACCTTTTAATTGAGGTAACTACAGATTGCAATTCGTCACTTAATGTCTTTTTTGCCCAAGGATGTCTTGTATTAAATACATGATCTGCGGCCTCGATGATTTCTAGGTGACTGTTTGGATTCCATTTATATAGGGCATAAGCCTCGTCTATTTTTATAGAAGTGTCATTGTCTCCATGAATGATTAAATGTGGCACTTCTAATCTTTTTTCTGAAGTTTCAATATTTAATCGCTCTTCATTGGCTTTAAAGTCTTCGTAAAACTGGTAATAATGAGGCATTTGTTGTTTTGTTCTGCCATTAATCACAAACTTTACACCAGTTTCTTTCCATTCCTCCAAATCCCCAATTGTAGCCGTGCGTTTTGCAAAGTCGCACACACTTGCTAAGGTTATTAATTTTTTTACTCTTTTGTTTTCGGAAGTTTTTATAATTGCAATTCCGCCACCGCGACTATGTCCTAGTAAGATAAGATTGCTTACATCAACAAACACATTGTCTACAAATTTGCTGAAAACCCAATTGATAACATCATTAAGATCATCTAACTCTTTTGAATAATTGTTATTTCCAAAAGCTTCTAAATCTGGGAAATCTATGGGATTTTCCATAGTACCTCCGTTATGAGAAAAGTTGAATTTCACAAAACAAATTCCAGCCTCAGCAATAGATTTTGCCATAATATTCCATGCGCCCCAATCTTTAAATCCTTTATAGCCGTGACAAAAGATAATGATAGGTTGATTGGAAAACTCTTCAGAATAAAATATGTCTAACAGTATCGGTTTTTTGTGTTCTCTGTGTAGTATTTTATTTTTCTCTATTTGCATTAGTCTAGCTCTTTTTCAATGAAATCTATATTAGGATTACATATTTCCGTAATAAGTTTTTTAAGCTCAATCTCAAAATTTTTTAAGGTGTCTTCAGTTATGATTTGATTTTTATTCCTGCTATAAATAGATTCTTTCACTCCAAATTTCAGGAAGCCTTCATTTAAATTTTTAAATGAAATTATCCCAGCCTCAACAGGTAGTTCTATTTTCTTTTTTTGATACATCATATAAGCATAACAGAGAACCTGAAATGATTTACTGTACTTGTCATAATCCGTAGTAATATCTTCCCAAGCAACGATTTCTACTTTGCTTTGGTCTACTTTACCAGATTTGTAATCTATTACACGTGTTACACCATTAAACTCGTCTATTCTGTCAACTTTACCAGTTAGATATATTGGGTAAGAAATATTCTCAATATTCAAATCAATTTTTTCATCTGCTTCTATAGCTATTATTTTAATTTGGTTACCAGCTTTAAGTTGTTCAATTTCAGAGTTAATAAAATTTGAAATGTATCGTTGAGCAATTTCAAAAATGATGAGATTTTTTCCAGAGCTAAAGTCGCCATCTTTATATAAATCTTTGAAGTGTTTTGTAACCCTATGCTTTATTCGCGATTTAAATTCTGTAAGAGTATCTACAGTAAGTGATTTACCTTCAAAAGGCTTATAAAAGTCTTCTAATGTGTTGTGAATGACTGAACCAAGTGTATTGGCGGCAATGTTTTCTTCTACATCTTCAAATTCTTTAATACCTAATATTTTCTCGTAGTAGAAATCTATAGGGTTTCTAACATAGTTGGTTAATGATGAAGGCGAAAATCCTTTGCTTGTAAGCTCTTTTAGTTTAGAAATAATGTCCTCTGTTTTTGAAATCTTCTTTAGTTTTTTTTCAACGACTGGCACATTGGGAGAAACGATGGTATGATTTATTTTGTGGATGCCTTCTACTTCCATTTGAGTTATGAATCTACTTTTTTCACCACCTTTTAAAGCATCTATTTCGGTGTTGTAAAGTATATAAACATTTTTCGCACGTTGTATTAGTCTGTAAAAGTGATAGGTGTAAACAGCGTCTTTTTCTTTATAAGTTGGCAAATTGTTTTGTAACTTAACATCAAAGGGAATAAAAGAGTTGTTTGTTTTACCAGATGGTAAAATACCTTCGTTGACAGAGCTAATTATCACTGTTTCAAAATCTAAAACACGAGATTCTAACATTCCCATTATCTGTAGACCCTCCAAAGGCTCTCCCTTAAAATCTAAGGTTTCGGTTTGTAATAAATCGTTATAAACCTTGTACAAGCTTTCAATAGACTCCAAGTAATGGTAGTTGTTGTTTAGTTCGGATAACAGGTTAAACAAAGCATAAAAACGATATAAATATTCTAAGTCTAAACTATTCGATTTTTTATGTTCACCATAGGTTGTTTTAATTAAATAGATTAAATCAAAGCAATTATTTAAAGCTGTTTTCGGGTTGTTTGCCCAAGACCCAAACATTAAGTCGATTATATTGTGTACGTCCTTGTGCGCAATTTTTTTAAGTTCGTCAGTAGATATATAAACCAAGTTATTTTTTTGAATATGACTAGAAATGTCATTCAAGTAATTACCGTGTTCTAATTCAAAAAGACTATAAATAGAAGGGTGAGAAATAATATCTATTAATTCTCTAAAATAATATTTGGCAGCATTTTTTTTATGAATGGAAAACAGAAGATCAAATAGTGATGCCAAAGGAACAAACTTAAGGGGTAATCCCATGGTAACATTAATCTTATTAATCTGTCTTGGTATAGAATTAAGCAAGGGAATTAATAAGCTTTCTTCACCCAATACAACGGCAGTGTCTTTTATATTGCCAGTTTCTAAACTTATGCTTTCTAAAATCTGTCCAATATATTTTGCTTGTCCTACCAACTTTGGTACACCAATAACCTGGATATTTTTCTTTTCGCTGTAAAACGATGTTGCCCAATAGAAAGGGTGTGTATTAAAGTAATTCCATTTAGTGGTATGTTGTCTAATAAATAGACCAGCATCATGAATGCTGTCTTGTAAAAAAACGTTATCTATATCCCAATATATATGAGCTAATTCACTTTGAAGCAAACCTTGTATTATCAAGGATTCGCAAGTGTTTAATGCGTTAAAGCCCAAAAAAACATGAACTTTATGTGTATTGTTTTCGATATAAGATTCTAGGTTTTCAACAGCCTCTCTATATACTAAGCCTTGATAACCTTGCTTGTTGTTAAGGAGTCTGTCAGTAAAAACTTTATAATAGGTTTTTAGCTGCTTCCAAAACTTTAAATAAGATTTGACTAATTCAGTTTTTTCAGTTTCTAAAGACCAATGATCAAGTTCTTTAATAGCTTGTAAGTAGTCAAAAATAGCATTTTGATTTCCGAGATATCTATCAATTTCATTAAAATCTTGTATTAGTATTTGAGCCCAACTAGAGAAAGCTTCAAAAGGTTCTTGAGAGTCTTTTGGGGTAACTTCAGCATAGGCTTTGTATAGTTGGAATAAGGAATCTGTATTAGATAGACTCTTTAAACCAGACATTTCTTCAACAAATTCCTCAATACTGAGAATATGAGGAGCAAAAATGGGGCTATCAATTATCCTAGAAAGATGATGTTTTAAAAAAACTCCAGCCCTTTTACTAGGAAGGATAAAAAATAATTCTTCTATATCATTGTCTTTATCCTTGAGGTCTAATAGTACAGATTTAATAAAACTACTCATTATATAAAAATAAAAAACGCTCCGTATTTCGGAGCGTTTTTTAAATATATTTTAGAATGTGTGAAAATTAGTTTTTCAACTTAACTTCTACACGTCTGTTTTCTTTCTTACCAGCTCTAGTACTGTTAGTTGCAATCGGGTTATCTTCACCAAAACCAGCAGAAGTTAATCTGTCAGCATTTATTCCGTTAGCAATCAAGTAATCTCTTACCGCACTTGCTCTTCTTTCAGATAAAGACTGATTCATTTTTCTTGAGCCATCACTGTCAGTGTGACCTTCAATAGAGAAGTTAGCTTGTGGGTATTGCTTAAAAATAGCAACCATTGCTTGTAATACTTGGTCAGTTTGCTTTTGGAAAGTTGCTTTACCAGAATCAAATAATATAGATCTTGAGTAACTGTTTAAAGTTTCCATTACTTCTTCAGTTGGCTTCACTTCAGGACAACCATTGTTAGCAGCTACACCAGCTTCGTTAGGACACTTATCATCTTTATCTAAGATGCCGTCTCCATCAGTATCAGGCCAAGGGCATCCATTGTTAGCAGCAGGACCAGCTTCGTTCGGACAGTTATCATCACCATCAGCAACGCCATCACCATCAGCATCTGGACAACCCATTAAAGATTTTAAACCAGCAACAGAAGGACATTTATCATCTTTATCCATTACACCATCACCATCAGCATCTGGGCAACCGTTAAACTCAGCTAAGCCAGCAGTATTAGGACAATCGTCTTTAGAGTCTTGAATACCATCATTATCAGAATCTGGACAACCATTAAAGATTTCTAAACCAGCTTCTTCAGGACAAGCATCTTCTTGGTCATAGATTCCATCACCATCAGTATCAACACCTCCAAATTTGAAAGTGATACCTACTGTATGTTGAAAGTGCTTTGGTAAATAATCTTCAAATGCATGTTTGTATGTGGTATTTAGATTGATACCAAATTTTTCGGTTAACCAATATTTTAAACCGAGTGTTCCATTCAAAGTTCCTGCACCTATCTCATCTAACCAAGTATAACCACCACCAACACCAATGTAAGGATCAATAGAATTAGAATTTATAATATCCATAAAGCTGTAAGAAACACTACCATCTACACTGTAGTATGTTAAGTTGCTTACCCTATTTGTTGATTCTTCACCAGTTACCGGATCAAAATTAGATCCAAATTTACTAATCCTGTTAAACGATCCTGCAGCAGTAAAAGTAAAACCATCGCTAAGGTATCTAGATACAGCTATAGAAGATACAGAAGGGAAAATATTCCAATGATCGTTTGCATTAAAAAACTCGTCAAAGTAATCACCTTGAGGAGTATCTTCACCCACTGGATATGGATCAACTGCGTTAGTACCAATTGTTACGGCCCATGGGTTGTTCTTGTCTTGAGCATAAGTAGTACTAAAACTCATGAGAAGTACTACAACAAAAAGTAATCTGCTAAGATTTTTCATATTCTAATTAATTTTAATTTTAAGTGTTAATTGTTGGCAAATGTAAGTTGTTAAATGATATTAACAAAGACAAATATATAAAAATATTGTTACATCGCCCTAAAATAAAGAGTTTGTAACGATTTTAAATAATTTCTAGTTTTTCCCCTACCTTAATAAATGCACTAATAGCTTTGTCTAGTTGTTCTTTTGTATGTGCCGCAGACAGCTGTACGCGAATTCTTGCTTTTTCTTTAGGCACTACAGGATAGAAGAAACCGATAACATAAACACCTTCTTCCAACAGCATATTTGCCATTGTTTGAGAAAGCTTCGCATCATAGAGCATTACTGGCACTATGGCCGAATCACCATCAATTATGTCAAATCCAGCATTTTTCATACCTTTTTTGAAATATTTTGTATTCCAATCTACCCTATCTCTTAAGGTAGTATCATTTTTTAGCATATCAAAAACTTTAATAGACGCACCAACAATTGAAGGCGCTAATGAGTTTGAGAATAGATAAGGACGAGAACGCTGACGTAAAATTTCAATAATTTCTTTTTTAGCAGTTGTATAACCTCCCATTGCCCCACCTAATGCTTTACCTAGTGTGCCAGTGATAATGTCAATTCTACCTAACACCCCTTTTTCTTCTAGTGTACCTATTCCTTTTTCGCCAATAAAACCAGCAGCATGGCATTCATCTATCATAACTAGGGCGTCGTATTTATCTGCTAAATCACAAATCTTATCTAAAGGAGCAACTAAACCATCCATTGAAAAAACACCGTCAGTTACTATGATTTTAAAGCGCGCTCCATTTTCATTGGCTGCTATGAGTTGCTTTTCTAGGTCTTGCATGTCATTGTTTTGGTAACGATACCTTGCCGCTTTACAAAGCCTAACTCCATCTATAATTGAGGCGTGATTTAAAGAGTCTGAAATTATAGCATCATCTGCAGATAGAAGAGGCTCAAACACACCACCATTAGCATCAAAAGCAGCAGCGTAAAGTATAGTGTCTTCTGTGCAATAAAAATCAGCAATTTTTTGCTCTAATTCTTTGTGAATATCTTGAGTACCGCAGATAAAACGAACTGAAGACATCCCAAAGCCATGGGTGTCTAGAGTGTCTTTTGCTGCTTTTACAACTTCGGGATGAGAAGACAATCCCAAATAATTATTAGCACAAAAGTTTAGAACTTTTTGCCCAGTATTTAAAGTGATTTCTGCACCTTGAGGTGAGGTGATGATACGCTCTTCTTTAAAAAGACCAGCTTCTTTTATGTCTTCTATTTCTTGTTGTAAATATGCTTTAATATTTCCGTACATAGTTTTTGTTTTAGTTGTTTAGCAAAGATACTATCTTGAAATTAGACTTCAATAACTTCAACACTTTCATTTATATAAACAAGGAATTTGTGCCTTAAATCATAGCCCATTGTCCTAAGAATAGAAGAGTAAGAGTTAAGTTGAGATTTGTGGGATGTCTTTTGGTCTCCTGTTTTGTAATCAATTATCACGACTTCATTTTTTTGATTAATATTTATGCGATCAGGTCTAAGTAGCTCTCCAGATGGAGTTACAATTTCTCTTTCATTAAAAACTTTTTGATCGTTATTAAAGTATAATTTGATTTTTGGATGTGCCATAACTTGCATTACTACAGGCTTAAGCACTTCTTCATCTAATGTTGTAATATCTCCTGAGGCGATTAAATCGTCAATAGCAAAATCAATATCTTCTTGGGTTGTAATTTTAGATAATAAAAGATGAACCAAATTACCTCGTTCTATAGCTTTGCCTTGCTTGGTATCCCAAAGCTGGCCAGCTTTTGTAATTATTCTTAAGTTGTGATCTTCTTTGGAAACAGAGATTAAATTAATAGGATTTGTATCTGTTTCTAATTCTGTTTTCTGTTTTAAGGTTTTTGAAGTGCCAAAGCTGTATGTAAGTGTACTGTCTGACCACAACCCTTTTTCTTGCAAATACGAAATAAACATACCTGAATACGTTTTATCACTTATTAAACCTTTAGAGTTAATGTCTTTTTTGGTAATAATATACAATTGTTCCACAGCTCTTGTCAATGCTACATACAAAAGGTTAATATTATCTAACTCAAGCCGAGATTTTTGTAACTCATATAGCTTTTTGCCAACATTACCAAAGTGTTCAACATCGCTATTGTAATTAAGCAATA
>JAGQZO010000162.1:8232-10916 GCA_020435515.1 Winogradskyella sp.
TCTATTTCTTTATAAATGTTCAAATCTGCATACGGAAAAATAACCACAGGAAATTCCAAACCTTTTGATTTGTGAATGGTCATTATTTGTATCGCGTTGTTATTTTGAGGAGAAATAATACTTAAATTGTCTTTTTTCTTTTCAAAATAATTGATAAACGATGATAAGTCAGAGTTTTGCTGTTGTGTAAACTCTAAAACAACATCTAAATAAAATTGAAGAAATGCGTCAGAAGTGTTACCTAGGTTAAAAGTTCTAATTAATTCTTCAATCAACTCATATAGAGGTAACTGCAATAATTTATTTTTGTCTATATAGATGTTTAAATTTTCAAATTTTTTGAGCATCGCATCAAAACTTATACTCAAGTGAGAACAGTAAAATGCATGCATGTCGTCAACCTCGTTTTGATTTGCTATAAATGTTAAAACTTCAATTTTTAAACTATCATTATCGGTTTGAAGCAATAATTTTAAAAAGGAATCAATAAAATGAACTTTGTCTGAATTCTTTAATAATAAGGTTTCCGATGAAGTAATCCTAATTCCTTTTTCACTCAAAAAATTAGCAATTTCAACACCCTCTTTTCGTTTTCTTACAATGATGCAAATGTCGTCTAGTTCAAATCCGTCTTTAAGGCAATTTTCAATGGTTTTAAAAACGCTCAAAGTATACAACTCGTTAGCGTCTTCTTCTTTAGAAATATCTAAAAACTCAATGTTTACATAGCCTTCGGTATCTTTAAAAGATTCTTGTTTGGCGTTTCTGAAAAGTTCTGCGTACCTACTATCGTTAAAATAATTCTGACTTAAAAATTGAAAGAAGCCGTTATTGAAAGTTATAATTTCTTTCGCACTTCTGTAATTGGTATTTAGGCTCAGAATCTCTGGGCTAACCTGAAACGGATTGGTTGATTTATTATAAAGGGCAATAAACTGTTCTGGTTCTCCGCCTCTCCATCTGTAAATAGATTGTTTAGCATCACCCACAAGCATTGCCGATCCGTTTTGAGATGAAAGTGCATTGTCTAAAAGAGGCACCAAATTTTCCCATTGCATTTTTGACGTATCTTGAAACTCATCAATAAAATAATGCTTGAACTTTTCGCCTAAACGCTCGTAAATAAAAGGCGTAGGTTGGTTTTTTATTTCGCTGCTTATTATCTTGTTAAATTCTGAAATAAGCATTTTGTTTTGCTCCTCTTTAAGAGTATTCAATTCTTTTTGAATGGCGTTTAAAACTGAAAGTGGTGTAATGTTTTTATAAAACCCTTGTTTAAGTTTGAGTTCAAAAATGAGATTTTTAGTTATTAAAAACGCTTCAGATAGATTAGGCTGAATGCTTTCTATGGTACTTGCAATGGTGTCCGTAACGCGTTTTGGATAAAGTGTGCAGCCTTCAATTAAACTATTTTGCCAAGCTGTTTTGAACGAGACGTTAAAATTGGTTTCAGACAGGTTTACAAAGTATTTTGGCAAATAGCCTCCACTAAAATCATTATGCATTAACCCACATTCACCTATCAGAGTTAGAATATCGTCTGCAACTGAAGTAATAGTTTTTTCTATTGAAGAAATATCTATAATTAGTTGAGATTTTAGAGATTTAAAGTCATCAATAGTTTTGTCCTTAAGTGTTTCAATTGTATTAATATCGTTTTCATTAACTAATAGCTTTGCTATCTTATTAAAGTCATAGCTAATATCCCAACTTTTGTCATCATCTGCTTTTTCAATAGCAAAATCAACAAGTGTTTGGGTTAAAGATTCATTTTCACCGGCTTTAGAAATTAAATTATCTACGGCTTCGTTAAGCAGTCGTTCTTGGTCTAATTCCACTTCAAAGTTTACAGGAAGTTTTAAGTCATGAGCAAAGGTTCTTATCACTCTATGAGTAAAACCATCAATCGTAGAAATATCGAAAGCACCATAATTGTGCATTATATGCTTTAAAATTTCTTTAGATCGTTTTGTTAGAAATTCTGGTGAGATTGCTAATTCCTCACAGATGGCACTAAACATTGGATGTGGCTCAATCAAACTCTTTTCTTGAGAAAACAATTTAAGCATTGCAACAATTCGCTCCTTCATTTCACCAACTGCCTTATTAGTAAATGTTATGGCTAATATGGACTTAAATAGCTCGTTGTTTTTTGAGCTAACAAGAATCTTGATATAGGTTTTTGCCAGGGTAAACGTTTTACCGCTACCTGCAGAAGCGTTGTATATTTTATAGGCTGAGTCTAGCAAAAGATAAATTTTATACCAAAATAGGGAATCTTAATAATTTATTTAGAACTTCTTGTTTTCAAAATCGTAAATTTGTTAAAATTGAAATAATAACACTAAAAACACAAACATTATGGCTTTTGAATTACCAAAATTAAAATATGCTTACGATGCTCTAGAACCGCATATTGATGCGCGTACAATGGAAATACACCATACTAAACACCACGCTGGTTATACTTCAAAATTAAATGCGGCAATAGAAGGCACAGATTTAGAAGGAAAATCTATTGAAGATATTTTAACTAACCTAGACATGAATAATATGGGTGTTAGGAATAATGGTGGTGGTTTTTATAATCACTCTTTATTTTGGGATGTAATGAACCCAGAAGATAGAGGTTATCTGTCAGGAGAATTAAAAGATGCTATTGAAGCAGAGTTTGGTTCTAAGGA
>JAGQZO010000163.1 GCA_020435515.1 Winogradskyella sp.
TGGATAGAATAAAAAAAGCGCTCTAAATTTTAGAGCGCTTTTTCTTTAGTCTATACTAAAGTTTTTTGTCTCTTTAAATGGATTGACTTTTAAGTCTTTCATTTCATTTTGAAAATCTTTCCAACTTGTATTAAAGAAATCATTGGTCTCTCCAAAAACTTTATCAAAAGCTTCTTTTGCATGTTGTATTAGTGTTATTTCTGTAGAGGTTATTCCAATTTGACTATCATATACATAACCTTGTGCTGTGCGTAGGCGTTGCATAGGTGTCACTTCAGGGTTTCTAGTAATACCTTGTCTTTCATCTACTTTGCCTAAATACTTATCAATTAGGCTATCAATAGATTTTACCATTTCTTTAGAACGCTTAATCTGTTCTTTGTAAGTCTCTTTATCTAGTTTGGAAAGTTCTTTCTTGAAGTTTTCGGCTATGGTTTTACTTTCAACTAATTGCTCAACAGCCTCAGCAGCTTTTTCTTGAAGTTGTTCTAACTGTTTAGCAGCTGCATAAACTTCGTCAATGTTTTTTTGTGAAACATTTAGTCTTGGGTCAGATTTTACGGTAATGGTAGTTTCGGAAGTTAAATCACCGTAATGTAAAACTGCTTTGTAGTCACCAGGTTTTACAGAAACTCCACTAGGTTCTCGGTTTTGCTCACGGATTCTACGTGAAGGTCTGTTTGCTCCAGCTTCATCCATGTACCATGTCCATTTCTGAAGACCGTTTTCCTTAGGAGCTTTCTGTTTTAAAGTTCTAATTAGTCTTTCACCATCATAAATTTTCAAGGTTAGTGAATCCCAATTAATTTTAGATTCACTTTTTTCATCATCTGTGTTGTCCTCGTTTTCTTTTTCCTGATTGCCCTTTTTTTCCTCTTTTGGCATATCCTTTTTGTTGAACATATATATAAATCTTGCACCACCACCACGATTTTCACCTTGATACATGGCGTCTGCCCCAAAACGACTTCCAGTGGGTTGTTGGTAAGCAGCTTGATAGGCTGTTGGTGGATCAAATAATTCAATATTTGAATTGATGACCGATTTGTTTTTTGCCATGGCTCTTAGAGGTCTTATGTCGTCTAGCACCCAAGCCGCTCTTCCAAATGTACCTATAACTAGATCGTGTTCTCTAGGATGAATAACTAAATCCTTTACAGATGTAGTAGGAAAACCTTCTGCCCATTTGGTCCATTTTTCTCCAGCATTTAAAGAAATATAAAGTCCATCATCGGTTCCTAAGAACATGAGATTTGGTTCTTCTAAATCTTCAATTATGGAAAGGGTGTAGCTCTGTACATCGGTTTCATCAATTATACGCTCCCAAGTTTTACCGTAGTTTTTAGTTCTATAGGCATAAGGTGTGTAATTAAAACGTCTATAATCATTAGCAATTAAAAGTGCTTCTCCTTTATTTTTGTTAGATGCTTTTATTTGGGCTATCCAACTGCCTTCAGGTAACCCTTTGATGTTTTTTGAAACATCGACCCAAGTATTACCTCCATTAATAGTATAGTGTACTCTGCCATCGTCGGTCCCAACCCAAAGCATATTTTTTTCTACAGGCGACGGTTCTATGACTAAAACGGTACAATGGTTTTCTGCACCAGTTGCATCCATAGTTAAGCCGCCACTTTCCGATTGTTTAAGCTTTTCAGGATCATTAGTGGTTAAGTCTGGTGAAATAACAGTCCAGGTTTCGCCTTTGTCAGTTGATTTATGTACAAACTGGCTACCAAAATAAATAGTGCTGTTATCAAACGGATCAATGTTTATTGCTGAATTCCAATTAAAACGCAATTCTACATTAGCATCAGGATGTGTAGGTCTTACTCCATAGTTGTTTCCGGTTTGCCAATCGTAACGGCTTACATAACCTTGCTGACTCATAGACCAACCATAGCGCGAATCATCTCTATCTGGAACCACATCAAAACCATCACCAAAACTTATTTCTTGCCAGTAACTATTTCTAATACCTTGATCTTTCCAAACGTATGCTGGGCCTCTCCATGAACCATTATCTTGCATACCTCCATACACATTATACGGAAATTCATTATCCACAGCAATGTGATAAAATTGGGCTACAGGAAGATTGCCAATAAATCGCCAAGTTTTTCCACCATCTTTGGTAATATTCATACCTCCATCATTGCCATCAATCATAAAACTACCATCTTCTGGATGAATCCACCACGCATGATGATCTGGATGAACACCGTTACTCACACCATAAGCAGGCATGAGCTGTGTAAAGTTTTTCCCACCATCTTCAGAAACGTTTACATACGTAAAAACAGAATACACTCTGTTTTCATTCTGTGGATCTACGTAAATTTCAGAGTAGTAGAAAGGACGATTACCTATATCATTTTTATCATTGATTTTTGTCCACTTGAAACCTCCATCTTCACTTTTGTAAAGCGCATTCTTTTTAGCTTCAACAAGAGCATAAACAATTTCAGGTTTTCCAGGTGCAATAGCCACGCCAATACGACCTAAATCTCCTTTAGGAAAACCATCATCCTCAGTGATTTTTTTCCATGTTTTGCCACCATCGTGTGTCATGTGTAATGCAGAACCTTCTCCACCAGAGTTAAAAAACCAAGGATCACGTTTGTGTTCCCACATGGCTGCGAATAGTTTATTTGGGTTGGAAGGATCCATCACTAAATCTGCTATTCCAGTTTTGTTGTTTGCAAAAAGAATTTTTTCCCATGTTTTGCCACCATCGGTAGTTTTGAAAACACCACGTTCTGGATGTTCTCCCCAAGGTGAACCAATAGCACCGACATAAACCACATCAGGATTTGTAGGGTCTACTATAATTCTATGAATATGTCTTGTTTTCTCTAAACCCATAGCCATCCAAGACTTTCCTCCGTCTAGCGATTTGTATATACCGTAACCGCCATTTAGTGAGTTACGAGGGTTACCTTCACCAGTACCAACCCAGATCACACTCGGATTGGATTGTTGAATTTCAACAGCTCCTATGGAAGCTGTAACTTCTTTATCAAAAATAGGTTCCCATTTAATACCTCCAGAAGTTGATTTCCAAAGTCCGCCAGAAGCAGTTCCAACATACATAATATCAGGATTATCGTTTACAACATCAATTGCAGTAACACGACCAGACATGCCACCAGGACCAATGTTCCTTGGTGTCATATTTTTTACTAAATCCATCGAAAATTCTTGTGAAGAAAGTAGTGCTACACTGCAAAGCATAACACATAAGAGAAAACGTTTCATTATAATATAGGTTAGTTAATTTTTCTAAAAATAATGAAAAGAAATTTGAGAATTACAAAAGAGATGTTAAGGTATTATTTAAAATTATTTCTCGGAGGCAATGGGTGAGTTAGTACTAGTGCCATTTTTATTATCATTAGTTAAAACCCATTTGGATCCATAGACATCTTTGTAGACAATTTTATAGTTGATATTTATCTTGTTTAGTACGTCCCTAGTAAGTTGAATATGTTTAGGGTTTTTTATTTCAAGAATGTCTATTTGCTCATTTGCTGGTAAAACAAAGCCTTTTATGAGCGTGCTATATGTATACGGAATAGTGTCTAACTCTTTATTATTCTTAAAGATATAATCAAACAAATCTTTAGTGTTATTGAATTTATGGATGGAATCCAGAGTAATTTCTACTTCATCAATAAATGCTGGGCCAACCCCTTTATTGCCAACTACAAACTTAAAAGTATTATTATAGTTACTATACCACTGGTTAAGATGAGGCAATACTGAAGCGCTTTGTTGCATCTGTATGAGCTTATTTTCTTCTCTTGCTAAATACGATTGATAAAGTAATGCAATAAGTGAAATAACACTGATAAATAGGGCAGAGGTACTCATAATTTTATCAGTGGTCCAGTTGATTTTTTTTCTATTCTTTTTTGGTTTTTCTTGTTCGGTTTCTTCAGACATTTTGCGATAAGTTTCTAGTAAAGTTAACAAAATGTTAGAATCTAAAATTATATAGATGTTACATTTAAAAGTATTATTTTTATAATGCTATGAAGGAACAAAAAAGAAAATCTGGCTTTATATTCAAAACCTATGAAGCGCCAAACCAATCTCCTTTCGAAAAACTCTTTNNAAATTTTCAAAGAATTGATTACTTATACTTCGGGAGATTTTGATGAGGCCATTGATTGGTTACGACAGCTAGATGTAGAGTATAAGCTCACTACACCAGATTATACCATTGACGATTTTATTGAAGACCTTAAAAAGAAAGGGTATATACGAGAAGAAATTGATACCGATGGTAACGGTGGAAGTGGAATGGCAATTACTGCAAAGACTGAACGAGCTATAAGACAACAAGCTCTAGATCATATTTTTGGTAAAATAAAACGTAGTGGCTCTGGAAATCATAAAAGCAAAGGTGTTGGTCTTGGAGATGAGCATACAGGTGACTTTAGAGCTTACCAATTTGGTGATGCCTTAGATA
>JAGQZO010000164.1 GCA_020435515.1 Winogradskyella sp.
ACAATATCTTTTGTAGAAGCGTTTATTTTTACATCTTTGTTTTCATCCCAAGTTGTACCATCCTTTCTTTTTTTGCGTTTCAGGCTTTTTACCAATTTTGTTTTATGGTTGTATTTATACTGCATAAATTTGTAATAACCGCCTTCACTAATATCCCTTTTATATAGATAAGGAGTTAGTGTTTTAGGATTCACATAGCTTTCATACAAATCTCTAATTTTAAAAAAATTGTCCCATTTTTTATAGGTTGCAGCTGTACACTTTAAACGCATAAGCGTACTTTTTGAAGTATTTACCTCACTGGTTTCCATTTTTACCTCAGCAATGTCTGTTAAAATACCAGACATATTATAGGATGCGGTAAAGACTAATTTCTCACCAAAAGCAATAGTATTATTTTGGGATGTTGTATACAACCCACATAGAACTGTAAGAACAAGTAAGTATTTTTTCATTGAGATTGATTTGTAATAATAACGATATACCTAGCATATATTGTGCCGAAAATACAATGCAATATTAAATGTTGCTAATTTTATTTAAAAATAGCCTATATCATTTTAAAAAAACTAGAGAAAAATCTTTGGCTACATCAAAAAGGGTTTTATATTTGCATCCGCAATTGGAGAAATGGCAGAGTGGTCGAATGCGGCAGTCTTGAAAACTGTTGAGGGTCACACCTCCGGGGGTTCGAATCCCTCTTTCTCCGCAAAAGAGTTCCTAGCAATAGGAGCTCTTTTTTTGTTTATGGTATATCTTTGCAAAAAAAAGTTTAGATGTCTATAATAGAAAAATTAAAGTGGAGATACGCTACCAAAAAGTTTGATACTTCAAAAAGCCTGTCTAGTGAACAATTAATCACATTAAAAGAAGCTTTTAATTTAACAGCTTTGTCTTATGGTTTGCAGACTTTAAAACTGGTTATTGTCGAGGATAAAAGCATAAGAGAGCACTTGTTAGAGCATTCTTATGGTCAGCGTCAAGTAGTTGATGCGTCACACCTCTTGGTGATTTGTATTCAAAATGAAATTAATGATGTTGATGTTGATAATCATTTTGATACTATAAAAGATTTAAGACAAACACCAGACGAAATTCTGAATCCATTTAGAGATGGTTTAAAATTAACTATTCAAAATATGACTATTGACAAAAAGAACGATTGGGCTACTAGACAAGCTTATATTGTACTGGGCAATTTAATGACGGTTTGTGCAGTAGAACATATAGATAGCTGCCCTATGGAGGGTTTTGTACCAGAGGAAATAGATAGAATTTTAGAATTAGATAAACATGGTCTCACTTCAGTTCTTTTATTTCCTGTAGGCTACCGGGCTGATGATGATATGTTTGCTAGTCTTAAGAAAGTAAGGAAGCCATTATCAGAGACCGTTATAGAATTGTAGATATCCCTAGTGAAAGTATTTCAAAAGTTTATATTTGTTTAAATAAAATCAAAAATTTATGCCTGGATTTGAACTGTTTGGTGACTTAGAACGAAAAGAAGTAAACGATGTTTTAGATAATGGTGTTCTCATGCGTTATGGTTTCGATGGAATGCGTAATGGCCATTGGAAAGCTAAAGAACTAGAATCTGAACTGGCCAAAACTTTTAGTTCAAAGCACGTTCAATTAGTGTCTAGTGGTACTGCAGCAGTATCTGTAGCTCTTGCTTCGGCAGGTATTGGTGCTGGTGATGAGGTTATTATGCCCACATTTACCTTTGTTGCAAGTTTTGAAGCTATAATGATGTTAGGAGCAATTCCTGTATTAGTTGATATAGATGATACATTGACTCTTGATCCTAAAGCTCTAGAAGCTGCTATAACACCCAAAACAAAAGCCATTATGGTTGTGCATATGTGTGGTAGCATGGCAGATATGGATGCACTAAGAACAATTTGCAATAAACATAATCTAATATTTATAGAAGATGCGTGCCAAGCTATAGGTGGTAGTTACAAAGGTAAACCCTTAGGGAGTATTGCTGATTTGGGTTGTTTTTCTTTTGATTTTGTAAAAACCATTACCTGCGGTGAAGGTGGCGCAGTGGTAACAAATAATAATCAATACTATTTAAATGCAGATCATTATTCAGATCATGGTCATGACCATGTAGGCAATGATAGAGGTGCAGAAACGCATCCTTTTTTGGGATATAACTTTAGAATATCAGAATTAAATGCCGCAGTGGGACTTGCACAAGTCAGACGATTACCTGAGTTTGTGAAAATTCAAAAAAGAAACTATTCAATTTTAAGAGAAGCGCTAGCTCATATTCCTGAGGTAACTTTTAGAACTGTGCCAGAGGGTGGTGAAGAAAGCTATGCTTTTTTAAATTTCTTTTTGCCGGATTTAGAATCAGCAAGAAAAGTGTCTAAAACTTTCAAGGAGAATGGCATTGATGCATGCTTCCATTATTATGATAATAACTGGCATTATATCAGAAAATGGGATCACCTTAGGGATTTAAAGTCGTTGTTTCCTATTTCGAACGAAGTAAAGCAAGGTTTAGAATATCTTAAAACAAAAACCTTTGAACAATCAGACCATTGGATAGCTCGTAACATTTCTTGTTTAATAAAATTATCGTGGACAGAAGAAGAGATAAGAGCTAGAGCCCAAAAAATGGTAGAAATTATTAAAGCTTTTTAGTTTTTACTTGTACAGTTAGTGTATAGGCAGAATTTGAAATTAACTGTAAACTGTTTCATATCTTTAAAAAAATTAAGCTATGAAACAGTTTTACATTTATATCCTATCCTTTTTCTTTGGCACAAGCCAAATATATGCTCAGCAGACACCACTAGACTTTTCTAGTTCATTACATGAATTCACAGCATTTGCAAATAGTCAATTTGATTTCAGTATAGATCAGACAGATGCCAATAATCCTGTAGGACAGTTTTTTAATGATGGTAGCCAAGAGTGGCAAGGTTTTTTTATTGATTTAACCAATCCTATAGATTTATCCAATGAGCAGGTTTTAACCTTGTCTTTTTATCAGTTTGATCCCAATTTACATACTATTATGGTTAAATTGGAAAATGGCACAGAGGCAGATGTTGAGGTTGTACAAAGTAGCTCTGGTTCTGGTTGGTCATACAATTTAACATTCGATTTTTCTAATGCCACATTGAGTGGAGTAGGTACTTCTGTAAATGCATTGGGAACCTATAGTAGATTGGTTATCTTCATTGATGGTGGTGCTTTAGTACCTGGAACCTATTTTATAGATGACATCAATGATGGTTCAGAAGCTACAGACCCTAATACGCTAGATGTAGTTTATACAGATTTAGTTTGGTCAGATGAATTTGATAATAACGGATCAGTAGATGACACTAAGTGGTTTCATCAAACGCAATTACCTGCTGGTGGTAGCTGGTTTAACGGTGAACAACAACATTATACCAATCGCATAGAAAACTCCTTTGTAGAAAGTGGTTTTTTGAATATTGTAGCCATAAAGGAGAATTTCACAGACCAAGGAGAAACAAAACAATACACTTCAGCACGATTAAATTCTAAATTCGCTTTTACCTATGGTAGAGTAGATGTAAGAGCTAAATTACCTGAAGGGGATGGTACATGGCCAGCTATATGGACACTTGGTAAAAATATTAACGAAGCTGGTGCTTATTGGCAAACCCAAGGTTTTGGTACTACAGGTTGGCCTGCATGTGGCGAAATAGATATTATGGAACATGGTTTAGGACCAGTAAATCATGTAAGTAGTGCTTTGCATACCCCTTCTAGTTTTGGAAATACAATAAATTACCAGTCTTACATTTTAAATGATGTAGCTAATGATTTTCATGTATATTCTATGAATTGGTCACCAAATCAGATTACATTTTTAATTGACGGAGTTGGGTTTTATACATATAATCCTGCTGTTAAAGATGCAAACACTTGGCCTTTTGATGAAGACCAATATCTACTTCTTAACATTGCCATGGGTGGAGTTGCTGGTGCTATAGATCCAGCATTTATGCAAAGTGAAATGGTGATAGACTACGTTAGAGTATATCAGAACTCTTCACTTAGTATTAATGATTTAAATAGAGAAGAAATTATAGTTTATCCAAACCCTGCTAGGGAAGCGATAAATATTAAAACTGATAGCGATATTGAGAATTTACAGCTTTATAATTCGCTTGGTCAACTTGTAATTGACCAAAACA